>NZ_JAUBQM010000058.1:0-43795 GCF_036701245.1 Microcoleus sp. Pol14D4 | reverse complement strand
AACCAATAACCAATAACCAATAACCAATAACCAATAACCAATAACCAATAACCAATAACCAATAACCAATAACCAATGACTTCTTATTTCAATAAAAGCGGGAAAAAATGACCTACTGGCCCTTGCCCTTCCCCAAGATCCAAAGCATATTTGAGAGCAGTAGTCACATAATCCTTAGCTAATTTCACGGCTGTAAATAAATCTTTACCTAATGCTAAATTAGCAGCGATCGCAGCACTCAAAGTACAACCAGTCCCGTGAGTATTCCCAGTATCAACAGTCTCAGTCTTCAACACATCCAAGCGCGTACCGTCAAACCAAACATCAATTCCCCGCAAATCTCCCGCCATCCCGCCGCCTTTCACCAAAACAGCTTTCGCACCCAAACGGTAAATCTGCTGCGCCGCCGCCCGCATATCGTCTAGAGAAACAATCTCCAAACGGCTCAAAATCTGAGCCTCAAACCGATTCGGAGTCACGACAGCAGCCATTGGAATCAATACATCCCGCAAAAACGCGATCGCCCCGTCATCAATCAATCGATCGCCCGATCGTGAAACCATCACCGGATCGACAACCAAATTCCCTATTCCCAAAGCTTCCACCTGTGAAGCCACCGCCGCCATAATTTCCCGATTCAGCAGCATCCCAGTTTTCACAGCGTGCACCCCAATATCCCCAACCACCGCCTCAATTTGAGCCGCCACAGCCTCCGCAGACAAAGCATCAACTCGCATCACCCCCAAAGTATTTTGAGCCGTCACGCAAGTCAAAGCACTCGTACCGTGCACGCAGTGAAACGCAAAAGTCCGCAAATCCGCCTGAATTCCCGCCCCACCGCCACTATCCGAACCCGCCACAGTCAAAGCCACAGGAATCTTCAATTTAATCATCTTATTTCAACCCCAGATCAACGCCAACTTAAACCAAACAAATCCCATCTTATCCGCGTTCATCAGCGCTCATCCGCCCTCATCTGCGGTTAAAATTCCCCAAACAAAATTAGCTATGATTAAACCAAATGTAAAGAATTATTGCAAACAACTGTGAAAGTCACCCGAATCGACCTCAACTCTTGGATCTTCCACATCGCAGGCCAAACCATCCTCGTCGATCCCTGGCTGGTCGATCCCCTGGTATTTTACGGTCAACCCTGGCTGTTCACCGCCTACCACAACACCCCCGTAGCCTTCACTCCCAGCACCTTACCGCCGATCGACCTCATCCTGATTTCCCAAGGATTAGACGACCACTGTCACAGACCAACACTCGAACGGCTCGATCGCACAATTCCCGCGATCGCCTCACCCACCGCCGCCAAAGTCCTCAGCAGTTTAGGCTACACCAATATCACATCTTTAGCAAATTGGCAAGAGTTAAATTTTAAAGAAAAGTTACAAATAACCGCCGTACCCGGAGCAGAAATCCAGCCCGGACAAGAAGAAAACGGCTATTTGCTCAAAGATTTAAGCAGCGGCGAGACACTTTATTACGAACCGCACCTGCCGCCATTAGACAAAGTTAAACAGAAAATAGACACAGTAGACGTAGCCATCGCCCCAGTCATCGGTCAAATCTTCCCATTCCTCGGACAAGTCATCATCGGCCCTTCGGAAGCCCTCAAACTCGCCCAAACACTCAAACCTCGGTTTTTCCTGCCTACAGCGGCGGGAGACATCCGAGCCACAGGCATTTTACCAATGTTAGTGCGATCGGTCGGCAGCATCCCGGAATTTCGCGATTTACTAGCAAAATCGGGACTCTCCACCCAACTCCTCGAACCCGAACCAGGCCAAACCTTGGAGATTTTGGATTTTAGATTTTAGATTTTCGATTGAAGATTTTCGACTGGAGATTTTCGATTTTCTAGATTGGAGATTTTCGATTTTTTAGATTGGAGATTGGAGATTGGAGATTGGAGATTCAATCCCAAATCCCAAATCCCAAATCTAAAATCTCAAATCTCAAATCATCTTGGCGGGCGACGGTTGCGCAAAAACTCAGGAATATCCAATCCCAAATCCTGCGGCGGTTTCGTTTTCGGATCGGGCGTCTGTTGAGCAGGAGTCGTCGGCCCAGTTGCAGCCCGCCAAGGAGCATTAACATTTTGCGTCCGCCCCTGAGTCGGAGGCGACGGAACTTCGCCGGAAAAACCAGTAGCGATCACAGTAATCTTAATTTCGCCCTGAAGCCGCTCGTCAATCACCGCTCCAAAAATAATATTGGCATTCGGATCGACAACCTCGTAAATCGTCTCAGCCGCCGCATTCACTTCGTGCAGGGTCATGTCAGTACCGCCAGTGATGTTAAAGACTACACCTCTAGCGCCCTCAATAGACGAAGCTTCCAGCAGAGGCGAAGAAATAGCCTGCATCGCAGCCTCCCTAGCCCGCGACTTGCCAGAACCCACGCCGATCCCCATCAAAGCCGAACCCGCATCCGCCATTACCGCCCGCACGTCAGCAAAGTCAACATTCACCAAACCGGGAATAGTAATAATGTCAGAAATACCCTGAACCCCTTGGCGCAGGATATCGTCAGCAACTCGAAAAGCCTCTTGTACCGGCATTTGTTCCGAAATTACAGACAGCAGCTTGTCGTTAGGAATTACGATCAGCGTATCCACCCGGGTTTGCAAAGCCGCAATCCCTTCCTCAGCTTGGCTGGTGCGCCGCCGTCCCTCAAACGTGAAAGGCCGCGTTACTATGCCCACAGTCAAGGCGCCCATTTCCTTAGCGACCTCAGCCACGATCGGAGCAGCGCCCGTGCCCGTACCGCCGCCCATGCCGGCCGTGATAAACACCAAATCCGCATGATTCAGAGCATTAGCAACCTCGTCGCGAGATTCCTCCGCAGCCTTTTGACCGATCGCTGGATTGCCCCCCGCCCCCAAACCGCGCGTCAACTTCTGTCCGACTTGCAAGCGTTTCGGAGCATTTGAGAGAACCAGAGCTTGGGAATCTGTATTCACGCACCAAAACTCGACACCAGAAACCTCGCTAGCAATCATCCGGTTAACGGCGTTGCCCCCACCGCCGCCGACGCCAATTACTTTGATTTTGGCAGCACTGCTGGGCATTATGTCTTTGGGATTGACCATAGGATCGATATCAATACTATCTACATTTACATAACCAGACTTGCGTCTAAAGGGATTGGCGGAATCTGCAGCCACCGGAAAATTTTTTACTTCTTCCGAAGGGGGACTGTCTTGGTCAGACCCCTGTCTATTATTAAGCTTCATTAGAGTCGGGGATAGTAGATTACAGCTTTTTAACTAAACGCCAATTCACAATCAACTATAGGCTAAGTTGCGCGAAAAACTAACACTGGTCGATGCTTAATGTTAGCAATCTCGGATTTGGCAGACCTCGCTAGCCCAGACCTCACTTGACCCCATCCAGGTACTTGACCGGATTAAGGCAGTTGTAAGCAAGGCAGAAGGAAAAAAAAGGATACTAGCCCCAAACGCGGGGTGCTATCCAAAAACTGTGCTGATTGCAAGCCCTGCCTATCGATCCTGGTGGGCAAAAATTCTGCCTATCGATCGATACCTTCTACCTTTTGTTGACACAGAATCAATTCTGGGCGCGAGTGGGTGCGGGGGTGGAACTCTCCAAACTGGGGGGGAGTTCTGGCAAATGGACGATCGGCGAAGCAGGATTTTTCAAGTCAATGTAGGCTATTTTGCTTGAATCTATCTGTTTTGGCAATTGTCGCATTCGGTCTAAAACCTTAAGTTGCTCCGCAGTCCTGGAACTGTACGGCCCTAAGTGTACGGTACCGATCTCTGTTTTCAAGATCAAGTTGTTCGGGTTTTGCCAATTAATCTCAAACACTTTCACCGTCAAGCCGCCGAGTCCTTGGTAAAACTTCGGCCAATAGGCGCGATACTGTTCCAAAGGCCCGATGACTTTTAAAGTGGGCAAAGAACGCTGAGGCTGCGTTCCCGGAATGCTGCCGGGCCCGATCGAACTATTCTGCGATCGTACAGCAGTATAACTATCCGACGGCATCCAACCTCCGCGAGCGTCCAGCCACCCCACTTTTTCCTTGTCACTGTTCGATCTCAACACTGCAGTCGGCTGCGCCACAGCCACCGGCAGGCGTTCTGCCACTTCTACAGTCAAACTCGGCGGAAACAAGTTACGAGTCACCTTCGCTTGGGCGATCGGCCCCGTTGACTCCAGCTTTTCGGCCAGCGCCTGCGGTTGAATCCCCCACAGCGACTGCGGGTAAGACAGCGGAACCAAAGACCGCACCGCCTTGTCTGACAGCCACTGATTGCCCTCCACCTTCACTTGTTCCGATCGGGCAATCAACCAAGCCGGCTGAGCAATCCACCACAGCAAACCTCCAGCCATTGCACTCGCTGCCAGCATTTGCCACACAACAGCCGCCAATCGAGCGCGCCTTTGCTGCCGCAACTTTTGGCGCCTGCGCCCTAACTCTGTTTGAGAAACCGCTCCAAAACTAGCCATCTACGTCTTGACAATATAGTAATTAAGGATTAGCACAAATTCAAAACTGTTTAATCTCTCTCTTGAACCCTGTTTTCCCCTACCATTTAACCAGATCCCCACAAATTTACCCAGACTCCTGCCAATATCAGTAATATCACTGATCCACTTAAGTAATAAAAAATTATTAATTAAGAATTCCCAATTCCAGCGCCGGGAAAACCCCTTGCCAGCTCCAGGTTCTTTGGGTATTTAGGGCATTACCCCACAGTGCAAAAGGTTACAAATCAAACTAAACTCAGGCAAAGAAAGTTTAGACTTTCGATTAACTTTTTTAACTTTTATTCGGCTTCCATTGTGATCGCACTCGAATTAGACAGATTCTATAAAGCCTGCAACCCGAGCAAGACCCTTGTTGCGGGAGACCCAGGAGATTATCAATACTACATTGATTTTGGTTCCGTGCGCGGCGGCAAAATCATTGAATCTTTACAGCGAACCATTACCCGCATCTCCCCCAACGAGCCAACCTGTCAGCTATTTACAGGACATATCGGGTGTGGCAAATCTACGGAATTGTTTCGACTGAAAGCTGAGTTAGAGCAAGAGGGTTTTTGCGTCGTCTACTTCGAGTCTTCCCAAGACTTAGACATGGGTGATGTAGACATCAGCGATATTTTGCTGAGCATTGCGCGCCAAGTCAGCGAAACTATGGAATCGGCTAAAATCAAACTCAGACCGAGCTATTTTACAAATCTGTTTGCAGAAGTAGCAGAATTTTTGCAGACTCCCATAGATTTGTCAGCGGAAGCCGAGTTATCTGTAGGCATTGCGAGAGTTACTGCTAAAACTAAAGACTCTCCCAAATTGCGATCGCAACTCAGGCAATATCTCGAACCCCGCACCAACAGCATTTTGCAGTCGATCAACGAAGAACTCCTCAACAAAGCTAACACCGAACTCAAGCAGCAAGGCAAAAAAGGGCTTGCAGTCATCGTTGACAACCTCGATCGCCTCGATGCCTCCCTCAAACCCAGCGGACGCACCCAGCCAGAATATCTGTTTTTAGACCGCGGCGAACAGTTGAAAAAACTCAATTGCCATGTCGTCTACACGATTCCCCTGACTTTGATTTTTTCCAACGACTTCGGCCGCCTCGCCAGTCGATTTGGAGTCAAGCCCAAGGTGATGCCGATGGTACCGGTGCAAATGCGATCGGGCGACAATCACATTGAAGGAATGGCACTGCTGCGGCAGCTAGTATTAGCTAGAGCTTTCCCCGCAGTTGCCCCCCATCAACGCATCGATTTGATTTCCCAGGTGTTTGACTCTCCCGAAACTTTAGATCGGCTTTGTCGGATTAGTGGCGGTCACGTTCGCAATCTACTAATGCTTTTGTATAGCTGTTTACAGCACGAAGACCCTCCCTTCTCTCGCGAATGTCTCGAAAGCGTCATTCAAGAATATCGCGATGACCTTTTGGGAGCCATCAATGACCTGGAATGGGAATTGCTGTTTCAAGTCGTCAAGCGACAAAGTGTAACAGGCGAAGAAGAGTCTCAAATCTTGTTGCGAAGTATGTTTGTCTTTGAATACCGCGATCAAGAAGGCCGTTGGTTTGGGATTAATCCAGCTCTAGCAGAAACCAGAAAATATAAGGAGTGGCAGCAGCGCACTGAAGCAAAATAGTTTGGATTTGTGAGATAGCTTCGTGACTCTAAGAACCCTTAACCACGAGGGAATTAGAAAGTATTTAACTGAAAATTCATCGCTCACAACTCCGAAATCTTACCATCCAATACAGAAATCAGTCAGCGGTTTTTGCCCCTGGCTGATTTCTGTTGAATGCTGGCTATAGGCGGTGAATGTTATTGTCGTGTAAAACTTTGCGACCACTAAGGACTTTGCCCACTCTCAACTCTCGTATCTGCAATGTCAGACCCCCTATTTCTGTTTTTATCTGTTGCTCTTAATTTCACATAATCTCATCGCGGGCGACAGTTTTTTTGCGGTTGTTTTAAATGCCTGCTACAGATATATCGAAGTTGTTTACTAATAGCTAGCAGTCGGTACGATCGTTAACTTAGCAGTTGCTTATTTACGATCTGTAGTCCTTTATATGTAGCTGAATCAAAAAATCTAATGGTGACCTTAAATTTTTATTGGGAAGTCTAGCATTCTCTGAGATTGAGCGGTATGATATCTTTACATTGGCTCTAATAACTATGTAAGTATTGATAAGACAAGTACGGAAAACTACGTATTTATACAGAGATAAAGCGTCAGACAGAGACGGTCACGTCTAAGTAGATACGCTTTCAGTCACGATTGGCGAGCGTTAGGTAATTGATTAATGCAAAAGAGGTGCACGCATGACCGATCTAATTAAGGTACAAGAAACTGCCAACTACAACGAGCGCTCGCTCAAAACTCTGGTCAGGTCCATCACAATGTCTCAACACCAATTCTCGCTAATTTTGGTGCGTTGCAACTACGAGCAGTTGCGGCAGCAAATAGCGCAGCGGCTGCGAGAAGTGTCCCCAGTTCCAATTCAAGATCTCGTCCTGCCAGCTTCAGTCAAAACCCTTTACACTACTCTGCAGGCAAGCACTTTCCAAGAGGGGTACTCGCCTGTCAGTACAGCCTCAGCTTTGATGGTATTCGGTTTAGAAACAGTAGTAGCGATCGACGAACTGATGGCTTCTACCAATCAAGTGCGAGACGAATTTCGCAAAAATTTTTCCTGCCCAGTGATTTTGTGGGTAACAGATGACATCGTGACCAAAATGATTCGTCTGGCCCCGGATTTCAAAAGTTGGGCCGCCGCCACAATTAAATTTGAAATGGGCGTTGACGAATTAATTAATTTCCTCGCTAAGCGGGCCGATACTATATTTAAAATAGGCGAACTCAATCAAGAACTCGCCAGCAGCAACGTCAGCAGCATAGCTAATTGTGAGAGCTGCGAAACCCCGTGCGAAAAACGCGGTATTGAGCGCGAAATCAGCTCTGGAGAACGCTTTCTAACTTTTAACTCAGCACCCCAAAACCGACGACAATCAGATGTCCGCTCGTATTCGCCATTGAGTCCGGGCAATACCTTCGATTTGGCGATCGGCTCTTTGCCACGCCGAGAACTAGAATTAGCTTTAAGAGATTTACAAAATCGCGGTGAAGAATTAGAACCCGCCCTCAAAGCCAGCCTGCAATTCGTTCTCGGTCGAGATTACTATGTCAGCGACCAAACCGAAACTGCCTTAATTCACTACCAAGAAAGCTTAGTATTTTGGCAGCATCAAACTGGCAATTGGGAACTCGCAAACTGGGAAAATTCCGAAAACCCAGAAACCCTCTCCTGCTCATTGTCCAATCCTGTCCCCAACATCCTATTTTTAGAGAGAGAAGGGATAGTGCTATTTCACATAGCCCTGTGTCACCGCTTGCAAGCAGCCAGAAATCCGGTAGCCAACCGCCAACACTGGGAACAAGCTTGGATTAGCCTGGAACAATCTAGAAACGCTTTCTCCCTTGCCTCACGCCCCGAATTGGTAGCTGAGGTGACAGCACACCTCGGAGAAGTGCTGCAGCGCCTGAAAGCGTGGGGAGAGTTGCAAGCATTAGCTGAAAATTCTTTGCAGTTGCACTTCACTTACGGTACTCCCAGTCAACTAGCTCAAGATTACGGCTTTTTGGCAGAAGTTGCCCTGCAACAGTCGAGGTGGAGTCAAGCCCGCCAGCTAGCGGAGTTGGCTTTGGCGATTTTGGATCAAACGCCTAATGATTTGAGATTGCTGATTGAAGATTTGAGATTGGGGTTTGAGGGAAATTATCCAGAAATTGTGGGTCCTAACGAGTTAAGTAACGAACCCAAATCTAAAATCCAACATCCTAAATCCGACAGGAGTTCGTATCTTTTACTTTTAGCCAGAAGTTTGCGACAGCTAGGGCAGTGGGAAGCGGCCGTTCATTCTTTGGAGTTGGCTCAATCTCAAAGCGAGCCGAAGTACGACCCCCGACTTTACATCGATATTTTGACAGAACTGCAAGCGGTTTATTTCGAGCAGGGAGAGTATCTGAAAGCGTTTCGGATTAAAAAAACCCAGCGGTCGATCGAATATCAATACGGATTTAGAGCTTTTATCGGAGCCAGCCAATTGCAGCAGCAGCGCCAAGCTGTTAATCCTTCGGGTCCCTCAGCTCAAAACCAAGCTGCCATCGCAGCGGAAATGACAGCTTACTCGCGCCAAACAGATATCAATAGCTTGCTAGAAAGAATTAGCAGGGACGACCATAAATTAACTATTATTCATGGGCCCAGCGGAGTCGGGAAAAGTTCTCTAGTCAATGCCGGCTTAGTACCAGCTTTGAAAAATATTACTCCGGGCGCGCGCGATACATTGCCCGTAGTAGTCAAAGTTTACACGGACTGGCTGGTGGAGTTAGAAAATGCTTTGAACAGCGCACTGTACGACAAACAAGCCGAAGAGGAAAGTAAATTAATCTCGAAAGGACTACAGGAAATCCACCAAAAAAGTTGCTCGGTTATTCCTGCTCGCAGCTCGGAAGTCTCTTCTTTTATTATAGAGCAGTTGCGCGAAAATGCCAGAAATAATTTATTGACAGTGCTGATTTTCGATCAATTTGAAGAGTTTTTCTTTGTTTCGACTTCAGTGGCACAAAGACAACTTTTTTATAATTTTTTGCGGTTGTTCTTGAATTTGCCTTATGTCAAGATAATTCTGTGCTTGCGCGAAGATTATTTGCACTACTTACTAGATTGCGATCGCTTCCCAAATCTTGACGCTATTAACAATAATATTCTCGACAAAAGCATCCGTTACCAACTGCGGAGTTTTTCTATCAAAGACGCGCGGGCTGTCATCGGACACTTAACAGAACGGGCGGAATTTTATTTAGAGCCGGCACTGATCGATGCCTTCGTAGAAGATTTAGCAGACGAACTGCAAGAAGTGCGACCAATCGAATTGCAGGTAGTAGGAGCGCAACTGCAAGAAGAAGGTATTACCAGTCTAGCACAATACCAGCAATTGGGGGACAATCCCAAAGCGGAATTAGTGAAAAGATCGCTCGAAAGAGTCATCTCTGACTGCGGTCTGGTTAACGAAGATGCAGCGTGGAAAATCTTGTTTTCCCTGACAGATGAAAGAGGCGTTCGCCTGATAAAAACGAAACACGAACTCTCGTTAGTGACAGGTCCGCAGCCAGCCGAGGCCCGGGAAACCGAATTATCGGCGATCGGCAGAAACCGACTGTCCTTACAGCGACAGTTCGCAAAAGACCCTGAAAATCGACAAAATAAAACCGACAACCTCGACTTAATTTTAGACATTTTAGTTGGTCACGGTTTGCTATTTCTGCTACGGGAAGCGCCCGAAGACCGCTATCAATTGGTACACGACTATTTAGTGCGACCGATCCGCCAAAGATTCGGCTTAGAAGCCAGACTGCACAAAGCAGAAGCAGACAAAAAAATGAGTCAAGCACAGCTCTACCGAGCCAATACTTTTCTCAAACAACTGCTGGGAGTAGCAGTGATCGGCGTCATGCTGCTAACCAGTTCCACCATCGCCGCCGTAAATTTTTGGTGGCGGGCCGTTGGTCAAAAACAGCTAGCTGTCGCTCAAACTCAGCGAGCCGAAATCAGTACCCTGACAGCAGCTTCTGAAGCACTTTATTTCTCAAACAACAAATTTGACGCCATGATGGAAAGTTTGAGAGCTGGCAAAAAGTGGAAACAGATCGAACACTCCCAACAAATGTATACTCTCAAGGACACCGAAATTCTGATTTCTGCTGCCCTCCAGCAGGCAGTTTATGGAGTCAAAGAACGCAACCGCTTGGAAGGACATGGCGATGTAGTTTGGGGTCTTAGCTTCAGTCCAGACGGCGAAACAATAGCTTCTTCCAGTGTAGATAAAACCGTCAAACTTTGGCGGCGCGACGGCAGTTTGTTGGCAACTTTCAAAGGCCATACTAACAGTGTCTCCTGTGTGGCGTTCAGTCCCGACAACAAAACCATAGCCTCGGCAAGTTTAGATAAAACTGTCAAAATTTGGCAAACTGACGGCAGTTTGCTGGCAACTTTCAAAGGGCATACTAATAGCGTTACCAGCGTTGCTTTTAGTTCTGACGGTCAAACGATCGCTAGTGGCTCTACAGATAAAACTATCAAACTTTGGAAAACCGACGGCACGCTGCTGAGAACGATCGAACAATTTGCTCCCGTAAATTGGCTAAGCTTCAGCCGCGACGGCAAAATAATCGCTGTGGCTAGCGATGACGGTAGTGTGAAACTGTGGAGTTCTGACGGCAGGTTAATCGCTAATTTATGGCACAGCGAAAACAGACAACCCTCGAAAATTTACACCGTCAGTTTCTCCCCCGATGGTGAAACGATCGCCAGTGCGGGTGAAGATAAAACGGTGAAAATCTGGAGCATCGCTGCACTCAAACACCCACCAACAGAAAATTCAACACAAGCAAAAAAAGGTGAACTGCTAACAACTTTGCGGGGACACACCAAGTGGGTATTTGGTGTCAGTTTCTCCCCCGACGGTCAAACACTTGCTTCAGGAAGTGCAGACGGGACTGTCAAACTCTGGAGTCTTGCTGGTGTTGGCGACAAACGCCCAACCGATGCTAGCAACATTAAACCAGAGAGTCGCTTACTGAGAACTTTTGAGGGACACGCCGATCGAGTTACTCAGGTGAGTTTTAGCCCGGAAGGCAAAACCTTGGCTTCGGCGAGTTTTGACAAAACTATCAGGCTGTGGCGACTCGATGACGTGCCGCTCAAAACCCTCGACGGACACCAAAACCGGGTGCAAAGCGTTACTTTCAGCCCCAACGGCCAAAGGCTGGCTTCTGCTTCTACGGACAACACTATCAAACTCTGGAGCCGCACGGGAGTTTTGCTAGAAACCTTGGAAGGACACACTCAGAGAGTCGCCAGCGTCAGTTTCAGCCCCGACGGCCAGCTACTTGCTTCTGGGAGTTACGACAAAACGGTGAAAGTCTGGAGTTTGACAGAAGATGGCATGAATAATATTCTCCCTTGTCCTTCGGCTCCGCTATTCCCGTGTTCGCCTTCTGTGCTGTTCACTCTCGACGGCCACGCCGACAGCGTGATGAGCGTGAGTTTTAGCCCCGACAGCGAGGTTCTGGCTTCGGCGAGTAAGGATAAGACTGTGAAACTCTGGACTAGAAACGGCAGGCTGATTAAAACTTTAACGGGACACACAGGCTGGGTGACTGGAGTGACTTTCAGTCCCGACGGCTCGATGCTGGCTTCTGCAAGCGATGACGGTACTCTCAAACTGTGGAATCGGGATGGTCGTTTGCTGAGAACTTTTGAAGGAGCTCACAACAGTTTTGTGTTGGGGGTGGCTTTTAGCCCTGATGGCAAAATGCTGGCTTCGGCTGGTTACGACAATTCCGTGAAACTGTGGAAGGTAGATGGGACTTTGGTGGCGACGCTGCTGAAGGGTTCTAGCGACAGCGTGACTAGCGTGGGTTTTAGCCCGGATGGTTTGTTGGTTGCTTCGGGCAGTTACGATCATAAGGTGAAGTTGTGGAGCCGCAGCGGGACTTTGCTGAAAACTTTGACTGGTCACAAGGATAGTGTGATGAGCGTGAGTTTTAGCCCGGATGGGAAGGTTCTTGCTTCTGCAGGCCGGGATAATCGGGTGATTTTATGGAATTTGGATCTTGACGATTTGCTGGTGAGGGGCTGTGACTGGGTGGGAGATTATCTGAGAACTAATCCTAATGTGAGCGATCGCGATCGGGGTCTTTGTGAGGGGGTTGGGGCAAAATCTCAATTGTAGTCTGAAGGAAGAGGGAAGAGGCAAGAGGCAAGAGGGGAGAAGGGAGAGGGATTCCAAACTTTCCTTGCTCGAACTCTTCCCCTTGGTCTCGGCTTCCTGTAAAGTAAATAATTGTAAAGAAATATGAGTTTTCTCTTATCCTCTGGTTAAGACAGCCAGCTAGCATTCACAATTAAGACCCGGATTATAAGTTCCTATGTCACAGCTTTTCCCGCGAAAATTTCTAGCCTCTGTTGCTGCATTTTTTCTGGCTTTGTCGGTGTGGACGATCGCACCTGCGGCCCACGCTTTCAATAATCCCGATTTGTTGCCTTCAACTCAGACGCCGATCATTGACTTAGCTAAAGCCCTTACGGATATTGAAGAACAAAATTTGGTAAAAAATTTAAAGGCATTTGAAGCCGAAACCGGTTGGAAACTGCGAGTGCTGACTCAGTACGATCGCACGCCCGGTTTGGCTGTCAAAAGTTATTGGGGGCTAGATGACAAGAGTGTGTTGCTAGTTGCTGACCCCCGAGGGGGCAATTTGCTCAATTTTAATGTCGGCGACTCGCTGTATCCGCTGCTGCCGCGAACTTTTTGGGTGGAACTGCAAACCCGCTACGGTAATCAATTTTTTGTGCGGGACAATGGCGAAGATCGAGCGATTATTGAATCTTTGGAGTCGATAGAAGGCTGTTTGCGTCAGGGCGGATGCCGCGTGGTTCCCGGTTTGCCGAGGGAACAGTGGGTTCTGACGTTAATTACGTCGGTGGTTGGCGGCGTCATCTGCGGCTTTGCGGCTCAACCTCGGAAGCCGGGACAGGTTGTGGCTTGGCAGTGGGCGCTGATTTTTTCGCCGCTGTGGGGAATTCTGTTTTTCGCTTTCGGACTTGGGCCGGTGGTGACTCGGACTTCTGACTGGTTGCCTGTGGTTCGGAATGTGGCGGGTTTTGCGATCGGAGTTTTGGTGGCATTCCTGACTCCGGTGTTGGGCAAATCTTCTTCGTCGTCGGAAACTTAGTTGTCAGTTGTCAGTTGGCAGTTGCCAGTCAACAAGTTATCAGTCATCAGTCAACAGTCAACAGTCAACAGTCAACAGTCAACAAATGACTAAAAGCTGGTAAGCTGATACCTGACAACTCAGAGGCGACAGCTATCCAACAAATGGAATGGCACGTAAGCGATGCCCAGAGTCTGGGATTAATCGATAACGAAATTGGCGACCACGGTTTTTCAGCGGCGGAGTACGAAATAGTCCGCCGCGTGATTTATGCGACTGCTGATTTTGAGTACAAGTCTTTAATTAGTTTTTCCGATCAGGCTTTGCAGGCTGGGGCGGCGGCTTTGGCTGCTCGGACTACGATCGTGGTAGATGTGCCGATGGTGCAGGTGGGCATTACGCCCCTGATCCAAAGTACCTTTGCGAATCCGGTTTACTGTTCGATGGAGGCTTTGACACGCCCCCAAAAGGAAAGGACGCGGGCGGCTTGGGGGATTGAAACTTTGGCAAGACGCTATCCTGAAGGGATTTTTGTGGTGGGCCAGGCTCAAACTGCTTTGTCGGCGATCGTGGATTTGATTGAATCTGAGGAAATTCGGCCGGCTTTGGTGATTGGGACGCCTTCTGGGTTTGTGGGGGTGGACGTGGCGAAGTCGCGGCTGCACGATTCGATGATTCCTCACATTCGGATTGAGGGCCGCAAGGGCTCTGCGGTGGTAGCTGTGGCTATTGTTAACGGGCTGGTGGATTTGGCTTGGCAGGCTTACGGCCAAGAGGGGAACAGTTGATGATTTTGTGTGCTGCTGGCGCGGATGGGTGGGTGTAAAAAATCGGGCGGTAAGAAAGTGGCTGAATCTGTCTCTGAGCAAGGCTTGGATTGCCACTTTCAGGCATCGATAAGTCCTTAATTGAAGAGTGAATGAGCCAACAGCGCCGCTTGAGTTCGATCGCGCAAATTCAACCTACTCAAAATATTCGTTACATAGTTCTTTACCGTGTTTTCGGACAAAAATAATGTTTGAGCAATCTCTCGGTTGTTCGCGCCCGAAGCTATTAAACGCAACACTTCTAATTCTCTGGGCGTGAGTTGCTCTAATTCTGGTGGAGAAACAACCGTCGGATTAGTTGCAGCAGGAGTCATCAGGGCTTTCTCAAACAATCCGGGGCCGAGTTGCGTGTGTCCTTTATAAACAGCGCGAATGGCTAACGCAAGTTCGTCGGGTTCGGTATCTTTGAGCAGGTAGCCTTTTGCACCCAGCCGCATTGCTTGGCTGACATATTCATCGTCATCAAAGGTGGTTAAAACCAGCACTTTTGTATCGGGATAAGATTCGGCGATCGCCCCGGTTGCTGCTACGCCATCCATCACGGGCATCCGAATATCCATCAGCACAATGTCCGGCTGTAGGATGGGAATTTGTGCGATCGCCTCCTGTCCGTTTTCAGCTTCACCAATTACCTGCATATCAGAATAGCATTCCAGGATACTCTTGATTCCCCGGCGAATAATATGCCGATCGTCCACTAGCAAAATCCGAATCATATAACAATCCTCGCATCAATTAGCGTCGGGCAAACGGCACTGCATTATCATTTCTTCAGTCTCAAGCGAGAGGGACAAAAGTTTGTATAGACGCGGTTTCAACCGCTGATTCCTATATGTTTTGAGAGGGCAAAGAAACCGAAATCCGGCAACCGTTTTCAGACTTGCTGTAAATCGCAAATTGACCGCCCGCCGCGGCAACTCGTTCGCGCATTCCCTGGAGTCCGAATCCAGTGGTATTTTGTGCAGGGTCGAAGCCTTTGCCGTTGTCAGCAATCGACAAATAAATCTGTCCTGCGTGTTGCTGCAACCCAACTGTCACCATCGTTGCATCAGCGTGTTTGTGAATATTTGTGAGCGATTCTTGCACAATTCTGTAAAGTGTTGTATTGATTTCCTGAGATAGCAGAACTGGTAAGCGAATCGAGTTGGAAACTTCGATCGCAGTCATGCGCTGAAAGTCTTGGAGAAGTTTGTCGACCGCACTTTCGAGCGACAATCCTTGCAAAGGATTCGATCGCAACACCGAAACAGATTTGCGAATTTCTAACAAAGCTTCCGATCCGAGTTGTTTCGCCTGTTTCAGAAACTCCAGCGCTTTCTCATCCTCCGATTTCCAGAACAATAGGGCATTATTGAGCTGAATTGTTTGAGCCGCGAGGGTGTGTCCGAGTCCGTCATGGATTTCGCGGGCAATCCGATTGCGTTCCTGCAAAGTTGCCTGGTCTTCAATTCGCAGCGCATAGTGGCGGAGTTGTTCGTGAGTTATAGCTAATTTATCGTGAGCGATTTCTAATTGCTCTCGGCTTTGGCGTTCCGCAATCAACGCATTAATTAACAATAAAGCAAACACTAATGTCAAACCAAATAATAACACATTGCTAAATCGCCATTCCCAAACAGTTGCAATGACTTTTTCAGGTAAAATAGGTTTTAATAACAGTAGCGAGCTATAGGACAGCAGGGCTAAACCCAAGACTGTCACCTGCCCCGGCTGGCGGAAGATCAGACAACTACGCATCAGCAGCACGAGAAAAAGCAAAAAGCTCGATCGGCTCGATAACCCTTCGCGGACAATTGGCAGCAAAATCAAGCCAAATTCTAGGGCTGTAAATAAAACTTTTCTACCTAACCGAACTGTTGGCAAACGCAACCCGAGCGCGCCGAAAAGTGCGATCGCGCCAACCCGTAACAGCAGCGACCAGAGCGACTGAAACGGATGCAGCACTTCCATCAAGGCTGCCGTCGCCAGCAGCAGCCACTCCAAATAAAGCAACAAACGAAAGGACGGATAGGTCAAGCGAATCATAGAACTTTTCCCCATCAAAAGCTGGAGCGATTCAAGCAAGGTCGCTGACCTAATTGTAGAAGGTATCTTGGAGTCAAAAAACACGTTACCCCCTTATGTTGGGAAGGAAGTTCGGCAACGCGCAGTGAATCGGGATTTAACGGATGAATGTTGAGGGAATTGGTCATTGAGCAATTCTCCCACTCTCCCACTCTCCCACTCTCCCGCTCTTCCCGCGCTCCCCTTTTGCCATAACAGACAAGTTATGTATAGCAGCTTAGCGAATCTGCCAACGATCGCGCTAGAGCCTTTTCGGCTGATTTTGGCATTTGGGACTAGGAAAAAAGTCACAACCGCTAAGTGCTTTTTGACTGGTCAAGTTAGGAATCTTGGGTCATGCGCTGGCTGATTTTAGCCTATAAGATTTGGTGGTGAAGGTTAATTAGAGGCAGTAAATCATGAAAAGAACAACGATCGTACCAGCATTTCTCCTCGTCGGTGCACTTTTGGTAGGCGGTTTGTCTGGTTGTACGCAATCCAATGCCTCCGAAGCTACCCAACCTGACACGACGGCGGCCAATCCAGTAAGTTCCGACCAAGCGAAGGCGGATTCTGCTTCCACTCAAACTGCTCAACCTGTCGCGGCGACTGCAACTCCAAGTTCAGCGCAACCGAAAGCAACGGATGCAGAACGCGCACAGAAACGCGAGGAACTTCGCAAACAAGTCGAAGCGGTGTTGACGCCCGAGCAGGTACAACAGTTAGAAACTAAAGTCAAGGGAGGTGAAAAAATGCGGAAAGCTTTGTCCGAGCTAAATCTCACCGCCGAACAAAAGACAAAAATTAAAGACATTCTCAAGACTGCTTATCCTCGGGGGCAAAAGCAGTCTCAAACAAGTTCGCAATAACGTTCCGATCGGGCAATTTGCAGTGCGTAACTGATACAGGACTTGCGCGGGTTCTCCGGCCTACTCCACAAGAAAATTGATCTGTTGTGGAACAGGCAAGATGCCTGTTCTTGAGAATGATAAATGATACAAAATGTTAGTTACAACTGAGATGTTGCTCACCTTTTGCACCATTGTCAATAAGCCTTTTACGAACAGGCAAGATGCCTGTAAAGCGAGAAAATTTATCTCCTGTAGAACAGGCATATTGCCTGTTTTTGAGAATAGTGCAAGATGTTAGTTACAAAAGAGGTTTGTGATGATCGAGGAAATTATTAGTGAAAGTCGGAATGGCACTCGCCCTAAAGTTTCTGACGAAAATCTGAAGCTGAACGAGCAACCGACGCACAACGTAGAAATTGTTAGTGAAACTCCGAAAGACGCTCTCCGCGAAGTTTTTCAGGAAGCTCCAACATTGCCGGAGAGCGAACCGGCGGAAAGTGTTGCAGCCAAACCACCGACGGAAAAGGTGCTGGCGAAAGGGCGGATTGCGCTGTTTCTGCTGGGGTTGCTGCTGGTGGGTGGGTTGGGATTTTTGGTTTGGGTGCGATCGACTGCTCCTAAAGCGGAAAAACCGAGCCGTAGCGGTAGACTCCAAGTGACTCCGGTGACAGTGGCAACAGTGACGAAAAAAACGGTTCCGATACAGTTGCAAGCGATCGGCAACGTGCAATCGAGTTCTACTGTCTCGGTGACAGCACAAGCTAGCGGGCGGATTACAGGGGTTTATTTCAAGAAAGGACAAGAAGTTAAGAAAGGACAACTGCTGTTTTCGATCGACGATCGCTCTCAAACTGCCTCGATCCAGCAAGCTCAAGGAATCGTAGCAAAAAGCCAAGCACAGGTGCAACAAGCCACAGCCAACCTTTCTAAAGACCGAGGAGTTGTCGAACAAGCCAGAGCGACCCTGGACAAAGACCGAGGAATTGTCGAGCAAGCCAAAGCCACCCTTGCTAAAGACCAAGGAATTGTCCAGCAAGCCAGAATGACTCTTGCTAAAGACAAAGGAGTCGTCGAACAAGCCAGAATGACTCTGGAAAAAGACCAAGGTGCAGTTAAACAAGCGATCGCCACCTTGACCAAGGATCGAGCTCAAGCCCAATATGCCGAAGCACAAAGTCAACGGTACGCAGCCCTCTACCAACAAGGAGTAATCAGTCAAGACCAAGCCCAACAATACGCTACCAGCAGCCGAGCCGCGGAGGCAACGGTCGATCTTGACAAGCAAGCGATCGCCAATGCTGAGACGGCGGTGAAGAGCGATCGCATCGGGATTGCCAATGCTGAGGCAGCCGTCAAAAGTGATGAAGTGGCGATCGCCAATGCTGAGACGGCGGTGAAAAGCGATCTAGTGGGGATTGAGAATGCTGAGACGGCGGTGAAAAGCGATTTAGTGGGGATTGAGAATGCTCGGGCTGTCGTGGAGGGCGATCGGGCTGCGATCGAGGGTTCTCAAGCTGGGTTGAGTGCAGACGGGGGTGCCTTGAAAAATGCTCAGGTGCAATCATCCTATACCAAGGTCTATGCGCCGATCGACGGGCGTGCCGGAAATATTCTGGTGACAGAAGGCAATGTGGTGCCAGCAAGCACCGACAAACCCTTGGTGACAATCTCCACAATTAATCCAATTCAAGTTGCCTTTTCGGTTCCTGAATCAAACCTGCCACAAATCCAAAAATACGCGGACAACGGCAAACTTAAAGTTGATGTCACCTTTGCCGGAAACAACCGTCCGATATCGGGAACCTTGTCATTTGTGAACAATACGGTTGACAATGCCACTGGCTCAATTCAACTGATTGGCGACTTTAATAACGCAGATGGGAAACTTTTCCCGGGTCAATTTGTTAGCACAACTCTAACATTAAGTCAACAACCAAATGCGATTGTTGTTCCCTCACAAGCAGTACAGACAGGGCCGAACGGACAATTCGTATTTGTCGCTCAAGAAGACGATACCGTGGAAAATGTGCCTGTAGTTGTCAGCAATACAATCAACGGCTTAACTGTCATCCAAAAAGGTCTGGATGCGGGTGATGAAGTTGTCACCGACGGACAAGCAAATCTGGTTGATGGTAGCAAGATTCGCATTAAAACCGCAGCGGATGCTAAAGATAATTCAGATACCACTAAAGGCAATAATAATTCAGACACATCAGGGGCTAAAAAATCCCCGGTAAAATCTGGCAGCGATTCCAATTCATCGGGAAATCAGTCATGGAAATCGCGCAAGAATCCCCAGGGCGGAGGTAACTAATGAATCTCTCAGAACCGTTTGTTCGCCGTCCAATTATGACCACCTTGGTGATGGCGGCAATTCTGATTTTTGGTTGGATGAGTTATCGCTTACTGCCGATTAGCGATTTGCCAAACGTCGATTATCCCACGATTCAAGTCAGCGCTTCCCGGCCCGGCGCTAGCCCGGAAACGATGGCTGCATCGGTGGCGCGCCCGCTAGAAAAGCAATTTTCCAGCATTGCTGGACTCGATACGCTAACCTCAACCAGTACCAGCGGCAAAACTCAAATTACGCTTCAGTTCAATCTCAGCCACAGTATTGACGATGCGGCGCAAGATGTGGAATCGGCAATTTCCTCTGCCTCCGGCCAAATGCCTAACGATTTGCCAAATCCGCCTACCTACAGCAAAGTCAACCCTGCCGACGGGCCGATTCTTTACCTTTATCTGACTTCCCCAACACTTCCGCTTTCTGAGGTTGATAAATACGCACAAACCTATCTAGCGCAAAAGCTTTCGACAATCGCCGGTGTGGCGCAAGTACAGATTTACGGTTCTCAAAAATATGCTGCTAGAATTCAACTCGATCCGCAACAGTTAGCAACGCGGCAAATTGGCATCGATCGAGTGCAAACTGCGATCGAACAAGGAAACGTCAACTTACCCACAGGAAGCCTTTCCGGTAGCCATAAAAACTTTACGGTGCAAACCAACGGACAACTTCAGGATGCAGCAGCATTCCGCCGTTTAATTGTGACGTATAAAAATGGACAGCCTGTTTATCTCGAACAATTAGGGCGAGTGGTTGACAGCGTAGAAAATACTCAACTTGCTAGTTGGTATAACAACGATCGCGCAATTATCCTCACGATTCAAAGACAGCCGGGCACAAATACTGTAGAAGTTGTAGAGACGATTCAAAAATTACTGCCCAACTTAAAAACTCAGATTCCGAGTTCGATCGATCTTGGGGTGATGTACGATGCGTCCCAATCAATTCGCGATTCCGTTGACGACGTTCGGTTTACCCTCGTTTTGACGATCGCCCTAGTCATCTTAGTAATTTTCTTATTTTTACGCAATCTGTCTGCCACAGTCATTCCCAGTTTAGCGCTGCCGGTTTCGCTGATCGCAACCTTTGGGGTGATGCACTTATTGGACTACTCGCTAGATAACTTGTCGATGATGGCACTGACGCTATCCGTCGGCTTTGTAGTCGATGATGCGATCGTCATGCTCGAAAACATCGTCCGCCACATAGAAGAAGGAGAAAGCCCGCGAGAAGCGGCGCTAAACGGGTCTAGGGAAATCGGCTTTACGATTTTATCGATGACGCTTTCCTTGGTGGCGGTGTTTATTCCGATGTTATTTATGAGCGAGTTGTTGGGGCGCTTGTTTCATGAATTTGCAGTGACGATTGCCGTTTCAATTTTGGTGTCAGGCTTTGTATCTTTGAGCTTGACACCGATGTTGTGCAGCCGTTTTTTGCGTCCGGTAAATCACGCCAATCAAAGCCGGCTTTATCGAGCTTCCGAGTATGTATTCGAGGTCTTTTTGAGTTTGTACGATTGGAGCCTCAAGAAAGTTTTAAAATATCACCGCACCACGATGATTTTGTCATTCGCAATGGTGTTTGTCACAGTTGGACTATTTATCGCGGTTCCCAAAGGCTTTATTCCCAGCCAAGATACCGGACAAATCACGGGCATTACTCAAGCTGCACAAGATGCCTCTTTTGATGAATTAGTTCGCCACCAGCAAGCCGTTGTCAGCGCGATTCGCCAAGATCCAAATGTGGAAGCAGTTAACTCGAATATCGGGGCAGGAGCGAGTGCAAATGGCGGCGGGGCGGCAGTTGCCGGAAATTCGGGAAGCTTGTTTATTCGGCTGAAACCGATCTCGCAGCGGCAGATGGGAGCCGATGAAATTGTGCAGAATTTGCGATCGCAACTAGCAGAGATTCCCGGCATTCAAGTCTTCTTGCAAAATCCTCCGGCAATCCCGCTGGGCACTCAACAAAGCACTGGATTGTATCAACTCGCGCTGCAAAGTTCTGACGTTTTACCGCTGCGGCAGTACGTCCCGCAACTGGTTGACAAAATGAAAGCAATGCCAGAAATTCAGGATGTTAACAGCGATTTGCAGATGACTTCTCAAATCAAAATTGATATCGATCGCGACAAAGCCTCAGCATTAGGAATTACTGCCAGTCAAATTGAAAACACCCTGAGAAATGCTTACGGTGCTTACCAAGTTTCCACGATTTACGGTGCTAGCAACGAGTATCAAGTTATTTTGGAACTAGAACCAAAGTATCAAAAAGATCCCAATGCTTTGATGCAGCTTTACATCGCTACAGCGGGCAGTAATTCGACTGATGCTTCTGGCGGTCAAACACAAGTACCGCTAGCAACGTTTGCTAAAATCACTCCGGGAACTGCACCGTTAATTGTCAATCACGTCGGGCGGATGAATGCTGCGACAATTTCCTACAATCTCGCTCCTGGGGTGGCGCTGGGAACGGCAAATAGTGCGATCGACAAAATCGTGAAATCGGTAATTCCTGACAGCATTGCCACCAATTATAAGGGTGCGAGTCAAGTATTTCAAAGTTCGCTGCCGAGTTTAGGGTTTCTGTTGGCCGTGGCAATTTTGGTAATCTATTTAATTCTCGGTATTTTGTACGAAGATTTCATCCATCCGATTACAATTCTGTCGGGATTGCCTTCGGCGGGATTTGGCGCATTATTAACCCTGATGTTGTTTGGCGTTGAACTCAACGTTTATTCATTCATCGGC
This sequence comes from Microcoleus sp. Pol14D4, assembly GCF_036701245.1. Lineage (NCBI taxonomy): Bacteria > Bacillati > Cyanobacteriota > Cyanophyceae > Oscillatoriales > Microcoleaceae > Microcoleus > Microcoleus sp. Pol14D4. Next base: position 21,691 of record NZ_JAUBQM010000058.1, on the reverse strand, counting down.
ATCATCTTGCTGGTAGGGATTGTTAAGAAAAACGGCATTATGATGGTGGATTTTGCGATCGAAGCCCAGCGCGACGACGGCAAAAAACCAGCGGAAGCAATCTATCAAGCCTGCTTAGTGCGCTTTCGGCCGATTATGATGACCACAATGGCGGCACTAATGGGAACATTGCCGATCGCCCTAGGAGTTGGTGCGGGTTCGGAATCTCGCCGCCCGTTAGGAATTGCCGTTGTCGGCGGACTTTTGTTTTCACAAGTTTTGACACTGTATCTCACGCCCGTATTTTACATCTACATGGAATCGTGGCGGAAAAAGCTCAATGAGGTGAAGTTTCGGCAAGTTTTTTCATTTAAATGAGGACGGTAAAATAACCTTTCTAAAATATTCGTAGGGTGCGTCGCCTGCGATCAATCCCCAACTAAATATCGAGAAGATTGCATAAGTCTTTGATTGATACAGAAACCGCAGATGTCAAGCAGATAAACACAGATAAACGCCGATAATTTTATGATTGTCAAAATGAGATAAGGTGCGTAGCAATAAAGTTGTGGATATTTAGTTAAGTATTTTCGAGGGCGACACACCCTACAACTAAAATCTCAACTACCAACAAACTTTTTAATCCGTTACATCCGTTACATAATCCGTTGCCGAACTTCCTTCTTCTTATGAACATTTCAGAAATTTTTATCCGTCGCCCCGTAATGACCGCACTGGTCACAAGCGGCATTCTAATCTTCGGTTTAATGAGTTATTTTCTGCTACCAATTAGCGCCCTACCTCACGTTGAATATCCCTTTGTAAGTGTCTCTGCTAGCTTACCCGGTGCAACCCCCGAAACAATGTCATCCTCAGTTGCTGCGCCTCTAGAAAGACAGTTCACTGAAATAGCTGGCCTCAATTCGTTTAACTCCACCAGTTCCACTGGTAGCGCAAACATTTCCTTACAATTCGACTTCAGCCGCAGTGTGAATTCTGCTGCTAAAGACGTACAAGCTGCGATCGCCGCCGCCGCAGGTTCATTGCCATCGGGAATGCCCAAACCGCCTAGCTACCGCAAAGTTAACCCTTCAGTTGCGCCGGTTCTATACCTTTATTTGTACTCCAAAACCCTGCCCATTGCAGAAGTGGATGAAGCCGCAGAAGTGACGATCGCACAACCCATCTCAGCGATCGACGGTGTGGCACAAGTGCAGGTTTACGGGCAGAAACAATATGCAGTGAGAATTCAACTCGATCCGCGAGAATTGACCTCCAGGGGAATCGGATTAGATCAAGTTAGAACCGCAGTTACGCAAGGAAATGTCAACTTGCCAACCGGAAGCCTGTCTGGCGATCGCAAAAGCTATTTAATTCAGGTAAACGGTCAATTAAATAATGCAGCCGAATATCGATCGCTGATCGTTGCTTACAAAAATGGCGCAGCAGTGAGGCTGCAAGATTTAGGAAACGTGATTGACGACGTGCAGAATAACAAAGTCTTGAATTTGTACACCGATAAAAATGTTACAAATCAACCTGCAATCTTGCTGGCAGTGCAGCCTCAACCCGATGGAAATACTGTAGAAATCGTCGATTCGATCGTGCAAATGTTACCCGCACTCAAACAACAAATTCCCCAATCGATCGAAATGGGAATTATGTACGATCGCTCTCAATCAATTCGGGCTTCTGTAGATGATGTGAAGTTCTCCTTAGTTTTGTCGGTGTGTCTGGTTGTCTTAGTAATTTTTCTATTTTTGCGGAACCTCACAGCGACGCTAATCCCGAGTTTAGCTTTGCCTGTGGCGATTATCGGTACGTTTGCGGTGATGTATCAGTTGGGATACTCGTTAGATAACCTGTCTCTGATGGCGCTGACGCTTTCAGTAGGGTTTGTGGTGGATGATGCGATCGTGGTTCTCGAAAATATTGTTCGCCACCAAGAAATGGGAGAAGCACCGCTAGAAGCAGCATTAAAAGGGTCGAAAGAAATTGGTTTTACCATTATTTCAATGACGCTTTCATTGGTCGCCGTATTTATTCCCATCATGTTTATGGGCGGGTTGATCGGTCGGTTATTCCACGAATTTGCTGTGACAATTTCTGTGGCAATTTTGGTGTCAGGATTTGTTTCTCTGAGCCTCACGCCGATGTTGTGCAGTCGATTTCTCAAATCGTCCCACCAACACAAACAAAACCGCTTCTACAACCTTTCAGAGCGGGGATTCGAGCTGCTGCTCCAAGGATATGAATGGACGCTAAAACCTGTTTTGAAATACCGTTTCGTAACGGTGATTGGTTCTGTAATTCTGCTGGTATTTACGGCTTATCTGTTCGTTCTGGTTCCAAAAGGCTTTATTCCGACTGAAGACACCGGACAACTGATGGCTAACACAAAAGGAGCCCAAGATATTTCGTTTGAAGATATGCTGCTTCACCAACAAGAAGTCGTTGATATCATTCGGAAAAATCCCAACATCGCAGCGTTGAACTCAACCGTAGGTGCGAGCGGCCCGAACGCCTCGGCTAACAACGGACGCATTACCATTAGGCTCAAACCCCGATCGCAGCGCCGCCTCAGTGCCGACGAAATCATCCAACAACTGACTCCTAAATTGCGCGGAATTCCCGGCATTCAAGCTTTTTTACGCTCTCCTGCTGCGATTCCGATCGGCGGTCAACAAACAAATTCACAATATCAGTTTACGGTGCAAAGTTTAGACTTGCAAGCGCTGCGTCAAGCGGTGCCGGAATTGTTAGCTAAAATCAAAACGCTACCGGGATTGCGCGGTGTGGATAGCGATTTGCAACTGAGTACGCCTCAGCTTCAAGTTAAAGTCGATCGCGACAAAGCCGCAACCGTCGGAGTTAGCGCCCAACAAGTGCAAAAAACCCTCAGCGCAGCTTACGGTTCTGGACAGGTTTCGACGATTTATACCCCCAACAATCAATTTACGGTTGTGTTAGAGCTCAAGCCTGAGTATCAGCGAGATCCGAGTGCTTTGTCGATGCTGTACGTGCGATCGAACACCGGACAAATGATATCGCTAAGTGCGATCGCAAATGTCACCCAAACAGTCGGGCCGCTAACCGTCAATCACCTAACGGGATTGCCCTCTGCTACAATCTCCTTTGACACTCTTCCAGGCACATCGCTGAGTCAAGCAACCGCAGCTATTGAGAAAGTTGCAAAGGATATTTTGCCGCCGTCAGTGACAACAAGTTTCCAAGGTGCAGCCCAGGTATTCAACCAATCTTTTAACGATTTAGGTTGGTTGTTGGTGGTTTCTATTGTGGTGATTTATTTAATTCTGGGCATTTTGTACGAGGATTTCATTCACCCGCTGACAATTTTGTCAGGTTTGCCGTCAGCCGGATTTGGTGCACTGTTAACGCTGGTAATCTTTCAGGTTGAACTCAATCTCTATTCGTTTATCGGGATTATTCTGCTGGTGGGAATTGTCAAGAAAAACGGTATTATGCTGGTAGATTTTGCGATCGAGAAACAGCGCCAAGAAGGCAGAAGCGCGTTTGATGCCATTTACGAAGCCTGCATCGTCCGCTTCCGTCCGATTATGATGACGACGATGGCGGCTTTAATTGGAACTTTGCCGATCGCCCTGGGAGTTGGTAGCGGTTCCGAATCGCGCCGTCCGTTGGGAATTGCGATCGTCGGTGGATTGATGTTTTCGCAAGTTTTAACGCTGTATCTTACTCCGGTATTTTACACTTATATGGAAGCGTGGCGCAAACGGCTAGGTCAACCAAAAATGAAGCTGTCTGAATTTTTATGGCGTCCGAAAACTCGACCTTCGAGCAGAAATTAATCCCAAATCCGCGTTAAAAACTTCTTTTTAATACTGGGCGGTTTTAACCGCAGAATAGAATCTTGAACGTGGATTAGGGAGTCTGTTTTATTAATTAATAATCAGCGGGCGATCGCCTTTTTACATCTCTGCTTTGATTAGTGCGATCGCGTTTGTTTTTCCTGCCTTTTTTAATTTGCTGACTCATCTCCACAAACAAATCCCTACGCAGATAAGGATAGTCGCTCACCCACACGTCACGGCTGGGAATATAAATATCTGAAACTTTGGCAATTTTGCCTAAATCTTCTTGATTTGACATAATTAACATTAAAGCAGCTTGGCCGGGGGCAATTCCTTGGTGATCTTTCCGCAAGGGAGCTCGAAGTGTAGTAGTAAATCCGGTTTTGTCGCCGACTTCTAAATTAATTCGCGGTTCTAGGTTGTCAACTATTACGAGTTGTCCTTTTTGATTGACTGTTTCTTCTTGACTGGTGACTTCATCTGTAATATATATATCCAAAACTCGTCCTTGCCAAAAACCGCAGTATTGATATTTGCGGCATTCTGCATTCCGCAAACTCGCCCACAAAATCGGCCCCCACAGCCAGTACAAACCAGCTATCAATCCGGTGATCAAAACTAGCGGCCCGACATCGGAACCGGCGAAGTTGTAGACTACCAGGAGGAAAACTACGCTGACTGCAGAGATTAACATTCGCCTCAAAAAATCGGGCGGTTTTCCCCAGATATATTTGTATTGCGCTCCGGTGGCGACGGCGGGAATTAGTTCTTGAAAGGTTTCACGGGTTAAGGGAATTAACATAGGAAGTTCGGCAACGAGCAATGTACGGGATGCAACGGCTGTCTGTTCGGAAGCGGATTATATTAAGGGATTTAACAGATTTAAGGGATGGATGTTGAACTCAAAAATCAGAAGTGAGAAGTCAAAAGTTAGAAGTTAGATTAATTCCCATTACTTATGACTAATGACTAATGACTAATGATTAATGGCTACAAGATTTTTTCCAGGCCGTAAACGAGCGATCGCAATTCAAGGACTTTGCGTATAGACAGCAAGACTCCTGGCATATAACAAGCGCGATCGCTCGTATCGTGTCGTAAAGTATAAACTTGACCGGCGCCGCCAAAAATTACCTCTTGGTGGGCAATTAAACCGGGCAAGCGGATGCTGTGAATGCGAATCCCTTCATCGGCTAAAGAACCCCGAGCTCCGGCTAATTTTTCGGTTTCATCCACCTCGGGGGGATTGAATGTTTTTCCCATTTCTGCTAGCATTTGGGCAGTTTGAATGGCTGTGCCGCTGGGGGCGTCGGCTTTTTGATTGTGGTGCAGCTCGATAATTTCAACGTGTTCAAAATACTGAGAAGCTGTGACAGCGGCCTGTTGGAGCAAAACCATGCCGATCGAGAAATTGGGTACGATCAAACAGCCGATGCTGGCTTTGTCAGCAAATTCACCTAATTTTTCAATTTGCTTGCTGCTCAAGCCGGTAGTGCCGACTACCGGGCGAATGCCGTAAGCTATGGCCGATCGCACGTTTTCATAAACTGACGAAGGGTGCGTAAAATCTACCATCACGCCTAACTGCTTTTCCTGAGCTGCTAATACCAGCATTCCTTGCAAGTCGTCAGTGATGGGAACTTCTAACGGGCCGCATCCGGCTAATTCGCCGGCATCGGCGTTGAGGCACTCAGGAGAACGGTCTACAGCCCCAAATAAGGTCATGTCACTAGCATGGGCGATCGCCTTAATTACTTCGCGGCCCATTTTGCCTGCAGCACCGTTAACAATCACCGGAATCGGAAGTTGATTCGCCATCATCTCAAAAATATCCTGAAAGTTTGATCGACTAAATTTTAACGCTTGTGCGAATTTGGGGAAACAACGAATGAAAGACAGGATTTGTCGGCAAATCTTCAAAAACCCGGTACCCGTTCGAGAAATACTTTGCCAAATCGAGTAATTAGCTTAAAGAAACTCGGTTGCGGCACAAGTTCTGAAAAAATTACATTCAATCTCATATTAAGCTCAATTCTGTAAGAACAGACTTGTGCGGAGCGAATTTGCACCCATATATTTTTTCTGTGACTGCCAACTTCTCTCGAAATCTTCGTTGTGTAATGTCTGTCGCAACTGGCTTCGACCTGAGTTCTCACAACCGACGGGTCAGGATTTTGCCTGCAATGCTTGCGGGCGCGACTGTAACGCTGCTGAATATGGGAATTCGGCAGTTGGGAGGCCTGCAAAGCTTGGAATTGGGGAGTTTTGACTCGTTAGTGCGCTTGCAGCCAGATTCGGGTCCCGATCCGCGACTGCTGGTAGTGGGAATTTCTGAGGCTGATATTCAAGCTTTGGGGAGATTTCCGATTTCCGACGGTGCGATCGCTCAAACCTTGACAAAACTGCAAAAGTATCAGCCAAAAGTCATCGGTTTGGATTTGTACCGGGATTTGCCTCAAGCGCCGGGACACAAAGAATTGCTGGCCGGGCTGAAAGCACGGAATGTTGTGGCGATTTATAAATTGAGGGATTCAGAAAGTGAGGGAGTGGCTGCGCCCCCGGGGATACCGCCCGATCGGCTCGGTTTTAACGACTTCGTGCTCGATCCTGATGGCGTTGTACGCCGCAATTTGCTCTCAGTCTCGCAACCAGACAAAAAGATTGCTTTATCGTTTTCTGTGCAAGTGGCTTTGCTGTATCTCAAAGACAGAGTACAGCAGAAAAATAGTTCTGTTCATCCCCACCAAATCAACTGGGGAAAGGCAGAATTTGTGCCTTTAACTTCTCACAGCGGCGGCTATGCAAATCTCGACGCCAAAGGCTACCAAATTCTGCTCAAATACCGTTCTGGTAAGGATGTGGCGCGACAAGTCAGTATCGCGCAGGTATTGAAGGGGGAAATTGAACCAAGCTGGGTTAAGGGAAAAATTGTGTTGATCGGGACGACTGCACCGAGCACCAGAGACGTGTTTCTGACGCCCTACAGTCCCGTTAAAAAGCAAAGTCCGAAAATGCCGGGAGTGCTTCTGCACGCGCAAATGCTCAGCCAAATATTGAGTGCTGTTTTGGATGGGCGATCGCTCTTTTGGGTGTGGCCGGAATGGGCGGAAATTTTGTGGAACGGTGCTTGGGCGATGGTTGGCGGGGTTTTGGCTTGGCGGATTCAGCATCCTGTGAAGGCGGGATTGGCTGGGGGTGCGGGATTGATGGGACTGTTGGGGATTAGTTATGGGATTTTTACTGGGGGTGGGTGGGTACCGTTAGTGTCGCCGACTTTGGGTTTGGTGGTGACTGGTGTGGGTGTCAGTGCTTACAGAAAGCTTTACGATGCTTTTCACGATTCTCTGACGGGTTTGCCCAACCGGGATTTGTTCGTGGATTGTCTGGGGCGGGCGATCGCCAATACTAGGGGCCGGCGTAGCTATCTGTTTGCGGTGCTGTTTCTGGATTTAGACAGGTTTAAGGTGATTAATGATTCTTTGGGTCATTTGGCGGGGGACGAACTGCTGATGTCGGTGGTGCAGCGGTTGAGGGCGATTATTGGCTCCGGGGATACTGTGGCGCGGGTGGGGGGTGACGATTTTGCGATTTTGGTGAGGAATGTTGATGTTGGCAGTGCGGTGGATTTAGCCGGTCGCATTCACCAAGCTTTAATTGTGCCTTTTGATTTGAAGGGGCAGGAGGTGTTTGTGACAGCAAGTATCGGGATTGCGGTGGGCGGCGAACCTGCTACTGTCAGGGAACAGCCGGAACACTTGCTGCGGGACGCCCACACGGCGATGTACCGGGCGAAGGCTTTGGGAACGGGAAGGTATCAGGTGTTTAATGCTTCGATGCACGCTTTGGCGGTGGAGAGATTGCAGTTGGAGACTGATTTGCGGGTGGCCTTGAAGCGTCAGGAGTTTTTGCTGCATTACCAGCCGTTTGTATCTTTGGCAACTGGTAGGATTATTGGGTTTGAGGCTTTGGTGCGCTGGCAGCACCCGCTGCGAGGTTTGATTTCGCCGGTGAAATTTATTCCGGTGGCTGAGGAAACGGGGGCAATTGTACCGCTGGGTGAGTGGGTGTTGGAGGAGGCTTGCTGGCAGTTGCGGCTTTGGGAGGGAATGTTTGATTTCGATCAGCCTTTAATTATGAGTGTAAATTTGTCGGGAAAGCAGTTTGCCCAGCCGGATTTGGTCGATCGCATTCAGATGATTTTGGAAACAACGGGTTTGAGTGCCGATAGTTTGAAGTTGGAGATTACTGAGAGTGTGGTGATGGATGATGTGGAGTCGGCGATCGCGGTTTTAAAGCACATGAAGCAGCTTAATGTCAAGTTGGGAATTGATGATTTTGGCACTGGTTATTCGTCGTTGAGTTATTTGAGTCGGTTTCCTACGGATACTTTGAAGGTTGATAAGTCGTTTGTGGGGCGAATGGAGCTCGAAAGCGAGGGGGAGAATGTGGCGATCGTCCGCACGATTGTGGCGCTGGCTCACGCTTTGGGTATGGATGTGATTGCTGAGGGTGTGGAGACGGCGGCACAATTAGCTAGGTTAAGGGCGATCGGCTGCGAATACGGTCAGGGTTATTTTTTTGCTAAGCCGTTACCGAGCGAGGCTGCGACTGCTTTGATGGCTTCTGAGCCACAATGGTAGTTGTGGGTTATTAGTTATTAGTTATTTGACGTTAGAGCTAAAATTGAAAGTCGATCGGGTTCCCAAAACAGCTCTTTAATCTGTTGGATGCTAAAATTAGTGTTATGTAAACAAACATGAAGCTGAAAGAACTGGTCAGCCATCTCGTTATCGATCCTCGAAAATTAACAGAGTATGCTCTTAATTTAGATAATCCAGTCGGTAGCGATAAAGCTGTAATATTTCAGCGTCGTTTAGGATTTAGCCAAGAAAACTATGAATTGCTGTTAGCACAGATTTCAGCTAAAACTCTTGATTCTGAAGCAGTTTTAGGACTAAATGACAAACACGGACAGCGCTATACTGTAGACTTGGAAATTCTGGGTGTACAGGGACAGCAGGGGATTGTCCGTACAGGTTGGATCGTAGAACCGGGTAGTAATAAGGCAAGACTGGTAACACTATTCGTTCGGAGGTAAGCACGATCGTGCCAGAATTATTTGATGTAGTCGAATTGTTAGTAACATTGCCTGACTCTAATTTGCACCAGGGTGTTAGAGGGGCAATTGTAGATTGTTATGATGATGAAAATTACGAGGTAGAATTTAGCGATAGCTCTGGCGAAACGATAGCTTTGTGTACTCTGTCTACCGAGCAGTTTTTAGTTGTTTGGAAGTCGAAAGAAAGGCGTTGGTTGTCTGTATCTGAGCTATTAGCTGCGATGGTTGAACGTTTGTCTGATGAACGTCAGCAACAAATTTTAGACTTTGCGCGTTCTGTGTCTCAGAAATAGTCTGTTTTTGGCGGGGTTTTGAGAGGAATCAGACTAACTCTGTACTTGGATTTCAAGGCTGCAGATCGACTGTTGTCCGCTTGTATGTCACAATAAACAAGCAATTATTATATTTTGAGTTATCCTGTGAGTCCTACTGCCGAAGTCAGCAATACCCTAAATGCGGGCGCTCTACCAACCGTTACCGCTACCCCAGCCCGCCGCGCTGTTTTTCCCTTCACTGCGATTGTTGGCCAGGAGGAGATGAAACTGGCGCTGCTGTTGAATGTCATCGATCCCAAAATTGGCGGCGTCATGATTATGGGCGATCGAGGTACTGGTAAATCTACCACAATCCGCGCCCTCACTGACTTGCTGCCGGAAATTGAGGTGGTGGCTGACGATCCTTTTAACAGTCATCCCAGCGATCCAGATTTGATGAGCGATGAGGTGCGCGATCGCACTTTATCTCAAACTGACCTTAAAATCGCGCGCAAGAAAGTTCAAATGGTAGACTTGCCTCTAGGCGCTACCGAAGACCGAGTTTGCGGTACGATCGACATCGAAAAAGCTTTGTCGGAAGGTGTTAAAGCTTTTGAACCCGGTCTTTTAGCTAAAGCTAACCGCGGCATTCTGTACGTTGATGAAGTCAATTTGCTCGACGATCATTTAGTCGATGTTTTGCTCGACTCGGCCGCCAGCGGTTGGAATACTGTTGAAAGAGAAGGCATTTCGATCCGCCACCCGGCTAAGTTTATTTTAATCGGTTCCGGGAATCCAGAAGAAGGAGAATTGCGGCCGCAGTTGCTCGACAGATTCGGGATGCACGCAGAAATTCGGACTGTAAAAGACCCGAATTTAAGAGTGGAAATTGTCGAACAGCGATCGAGTTTTGACCAAAATCCGGCGGAGTTTCTCGCGAAATACCAGCGCGAACAAGATGAAATGCAGCAGAAGTTGGTGGAAGCCCAGGAAAGATTGAAATCGGTAACTATCGATCGAGAGTTGCGGGTAAAAATCTCCCAAGTTTGCGCGGAATTGGATGTAGACGGGCTGCGGGGCGATTTGGTGACGAATCGGGCTGCGAAAGCTTTCACGGCTTTGGAATGCCGCACAGAGGTGACTGTGGACGATATTCGCCGGGTGATGACTTTGTGTTTGCGGCACCGATTGCGGAAAGACCCGCTAGAATCAATAGATTCGGGGTATAAAGTGACTAAAGTGTTCGATCGGGTATTCGGCCTAGAAACAACTGAGGGGTAATTAATAATTGGTAATTGGTAATGGGTGGTGAGGAAACATTTCCCAAATTTTTAATGCCTCTTTCCCCATTTCCAATTACTAATTCTGGCAATGGAAAAACGAATTTTAGGATTAGATCCCGGCTTAGCCAATCTCGGCTACGGGGCAATTTGCTGTCAAATTGTCCCCGGTAAACAAGATGAAAACTTTGTTTCGATGATTGATTGCGGCGTCATACAAACAACGCCCAAACAAGAAATGGGCCAGCGTTTGAAAACAATTTACGACGATTTGCACGCGGTAATTGAAGAGATTAAACCAGATGTAGCAATTGCCGAAAAATTGTTTTTTTACAAGATGGGAAATACCATACTTGTAGCGCAAGCGCGGGGTGTTTTGACACTGGTATTGGCGCAGTGTGGAGTGCCGCTGTTCGAGTTTACGCCGGCTCAAATTAAGCAAGCTTTGACAGGCCGCGGTAATGCGGATAAGTCCGAAGTGCAAGAGGCCGTGGCGCGGGAGTTAGAGTTGGGTTATATTCCGAAACCGGATGATGCGGCGGATGCTTTGGCTGTGGCTTTGACTGGTTGGTACGATGATGATATTTGTCCCAAGAAAATACAGTTGGAAACAGGAAAAATTTGAGGCAATATCAAATCATCGGCAAATTAAGGACAAATCCGGGCAAGACATCTTCTCCTCATAAACTCACAGGAAACTGTGCAATCTCTACCTCGCGAGAAGGGCGATAAATTTCTACTTGTTCGTCTTGAGGATTAATTAGCCAACCCAAGCGCAAGCCGCTGTTGAGGTATTCCTGGATTTTCTCCTGAAGGGGTCGCAGCGGGTCTGTGCGCGATTCCCTACGGGATAGCTTCGCTTCACGCAATTCAATGACAAAATCAGGACAAATTGGCGGAAATTTCTCTTGTTGTTCTGCTGTTAAAGCCGACCATTTTTCCAAGCTAACCCAAGCCGCGTCTGGAGATCGATCGCCATTATTGGGCAACCTAAAAATTGTGGAAGAACTAAAAACTCTCCCTAGCTGCGTTTGTTGATTCCACATCCAAACCAAGCCAATTAAATCGGCTTCTCGATTGCCGCTGACTCCGCCTACTGGTGACATAATGATAATTTCTCCTTTAGCAGTCCGTTCAAATTGCCAATCTCGATTCATCTGGCATAAACGGTAAAACTGTTCGTCTGTTAGTTCGACAGTATCTAAGTTTAAAGTAACGGTTGTCATTTTTCCCAAATCCCTAGAAATATGAGCTCTGCAAACCTATTTTAGCGCTGCTTTTTGTCAAGGATCGACGAAACTAATCTAATTTAACATCAGTCTTCTGCAAAAACAGTTAAGCTTTGAAATGGGTTTAAACATCAGGCGGGCTAGGGCGTTAATGCCAGATATCGATCGCATTTAACATCATTTTTATGCCAGAGCACTTAAGCTTTGACATGGGTTCCAACGCCAGGCGGACTATTGCGAAGTCCAAAATATTAGTTGAAAATGCAATGAGGTTCGATCGCCCAATTCCACCTTCACTCCAAAAAATGCTATAATATCAACTTTAATTGCTAAACTTGTCCCGCCAGCAGAGAACACAGGAAAATAATATGATGATTATTACCTCCCAACAAATTGCCCAGTTTCGCTCGCAATTAGCCGAATATCCCGAAGCCCTAAAAGCCCTAGACGCAATCGAAGATTGCGAAGGTAACATCGAGGATGCAGCGATATCTCTAGCAATTCAAGCCGGACAAGAACCGAATATATCAGAAAATTGGTTAGACGGATTAGCCAAAAGATGCCGCGTTGCTATCTGCAAATCCGAGGTTAAAGAAGAGTTGGCAAACGGACAATTGAATGCAGCCTTTAGAGATTTAGTTGCAGCAAAAACTTGCCCTGATATTTTGGTGACTTCGGTGATTATTTATGTATTTAAAACTGGGGTGAATGAGTTTTGCGAGCCTCTCGAATATAAACTGTAAAGCCATCGCTGCCTTTAAAATTTAGGTGAAGCTAAGCTATCGCAAAGGGTAGGGAATCGCCCTGATTTTTCAAAACATGATACAACGAGGCGATCGCACTTTTTCTCTACCCCTTTGCACTACTGTACCCAGCCGGCCTCAAATCAGGCGACAAACCCAAAGATTTCCCCAGCAAACGAGCAAGTTGCACTAAAAAATTAGCAGTATCTTCGTCACCTTCCCGCGCCATAGAAGCCGATATCTGGATTAGCATTTGCACAAATCCCGCATCAATTAAATCGGAACACGAACTCAAAACCTCTGGTTCTTGGCCGTTGGGACAGGTAAGCACTCGCTCGATTAAGTTCAAATAAGCCTCTTGGCGTTCTGGATTCATTTTGGCAGAAGCTGTACAGTAAATAATTTATTATTACGTTTAACTCAGTCCTGTCAATCAGGCGATCGAATAAGCGATCCCCGTTTTTACTCTAGAAACTCCATTCAGTCAGGAATAGACAGAAGCTTAAAGAAAATCTTAAGTTTCTCCATGCTAGTTTAGTCGAGGTAAGTTGGCCCGATGCGCCCCCTAGAATGCAAGCTAAGCTGCGCCAATAATAACCCTAAGATTCAAGGGAATTAAGAATATACAAAATGAAAATAGGAATATTTTTAGGAAATCTAGGAAATCCCGCCATCTACTATCCCAAACTCGCCCCAATTACGGGCGGAGTCGCGGCGAGTATTTTTCTTTGCCAATTATTGCAATGGCAATCACAAAAGTCCAACTCAGGCGAATGGGTAAAAACTAACAGCAGCGAAATTGAAAAAGCCACGGGTCTAAGTTACGAAGAACAAGAACTCGCGAGACGCCTGCTCAAAGTGCGATCGCTCCTGAAAGAAAAATTAACGACTCCCAACACAGACACCCTAGAACTCTGGGCGGATATTGACGCTTTCGAGGAAAAACTCAATAATTTTTGGACACCGAACCCGCCAGATACCATAACACCGATAAGTCGCGAAAACAACAATCACCCTGTAGCAATTTTCCGCGAAACATCACCCCCAAATCATGTAGTTAAAACCGACAAATATTTCGGGCAACCCCGCCAGCAAATAGCCGTTGCTGTCACCCCGAATTACCGATTTAGCGGGCCTTGGAACTCCCAAGAAGAACTGCACAACTTTCAGCGAGCTTTAGAAGCATATGCTCAAGAACGCAGCTTAGGATTTGGCAATCCTTCTGGATGGGCATTTAAAATTATTGACAGCATGACAAAAGGCTTAACCTCCACTTTTTGGGATGAATTTATCGCCGGAATCCCTTTAGGAGAAAGTCAGAAAGTTAAGCGGGATTGGGAAATCGAACCGGAAGTCCCTTATCCTGCTTTTGAAGAGGAGCGAATTCAGTATTACGTGCACAAAGGCGAACCGCTGGAAGCAGCAGTCTCTAAAGCCCGTGCTGATTTGAGAAACCCGGTTTTGGGCAAAGATTTGTGGGAGGGATTTCTGCGAAAGTGCGATCGGCTTGCTGACGATGCACTAAAAGCCAAAAACCAGGGCGTTGACACACCATATCTGCCCTCTTCCTTCAACGAAAAACCGCAAATCACCAAGGATAGCGTTATGCGGAAGTTAGGCGCGATCGCGCCGCAATTAGCCCTCAATCAATCCACATCTGACCAGATTCCAGCACTGCCGAAACTTGCTGAAACAACATCGCCAACTCCCGCCGAAATTCCCAGTATTTCCTCTTTGCAAAAAGCTTACCAGACTCCTCTGGGCAGAAGTATAGTTGAAAAACAAATCGCTGCAAACCCCGACTGGGGCTACGAAATAGTTGACGGCGAAATCGTAGAATCTATCCCTTTTTAATGAGGCTGATATGAAACGAATTAGCGATATCAATCCGCTAGGGGAAGAACGACCAAATCCTTCTGAGGAAGAGAGAGAAAAACTGCGGGGAGAGAGGTTACAGCGAGAAAGAGATGCAGGATATCAAAAGTTAGTTGAACTCTGCAATTTGGGCGAATATGACATGGCCCAGCAGTTAGCAAATCGACATTTTAATTGGGGTTATGAAATAGTTGATGGAATTGTGATGGAAAGGATAGATTAGGTTCGCAGTTATCCCCTTTGTCACTTTCATGGGCGGGCAAGATGCCCGCCCCACAAAAAATTTAATATGTCGTGGAACAGGCATCTGGCCTGTTCCTAAGAATATGGGCAGGCTCTCCGGCATACCCCACAAGAAACTTGATATGTTGTGGAACAGGCATCTTGCGTGTTCCTAAGAATGGTGCAAGTGGACTACCGCAATGTCTATGTTATAATTATAACTAAAAATTAAATAACTATTAAAATATGACGACAACTATTAATGCCAAAAACCTAACATTAGCAGAAGTACACCGTCTGTTCGGCTTTCAAAAGCAGTACACGAACTCATTTACCTCTCTGTTATCCCTTGAAGATATAACAGAACACGAACAGCAGGAACTTATACAAATTAGGGATGATTTCGATGACTACATTTCAACGGATCGAGTTTCTGAAGGATTGGTAAAAGCTCTGACTACCTTTCCCTTAATGCGATTGGCTGGCTTCTACCGCCGCCCGATTAAAATTAGTTTAGAACAAGATATCGCCGAAATTAGCATTGAAGAGGAAGATACTATCATTAAAGGACGCTTTGATATCTTGGCTGTCAACAGGATAAAACCCATCAGAAGCGATACATATTTTTGGGTTTTGGTGATTGAAAGTAAAAATTCTGGAATTAACGCATTGATGGGTTTATCCCAATTGCTAACCTATGCTTATCAAAATTTAAAATATCAGGACACAATCTGGGGCTTGACAACAAACGGAATGCACTATCAGTTTGTCAATATTCAGGGGGGCAATAACCCAACCTATCAGCTAATGCCTTTGCTAAACCTGATGGAGCCCGAACCTTCAATTTTGTTGATGCAAGTTTTAAAAGCTATTTGCAAACTATAAAAAAAGAGGCAGAGAAAATTCCCCACCTCCAATCTGCAATGACTGCTAACCTAAAAGTTAGATTAGCCAGCCAATACTTTTTAGTAGCCTCTGGTGTTAGGCTTGTGCACGATGAAGCTCAGCACTTGGCACTGCTTCACGTTGTCAAAACCCATGACGCGGATGTAGCAAGTAGGATTATCTTGACGGCAAGCTTGAACTTCTGTCATGATTTCATGGACGCTGCGAGCACCAAACAAAGGCAACTTCCACATAGTCCAGTAGCGCATTTCAGCAGCAGAGGTTTCGTTGAATTCTACGCCGGGAATGTAGCCTTGATCGAGGATGTATTGGAGTTGCTTGGCAATTTGCGCGTCTGTCAGCGGCGGCAAATAGGACAGAGTTTCGTAACGACGCTCTTTAGGTAAAGTCTTCATTTTTTGTATCTCTAAGGTGTGTGTTCGATCGACAAGTGCGATCGATTAACTCGACAAATTATCCAGATTCGGTTCAGAATCTATTGATGTTTCAGGATGACTGCTAGAAACAGACCAATTAAGTTGCGTAGTTCGCTCTAAATGCTGGCGTCTGTGTTCCATATTCGCCTGTTGAATGCCAGTACAAACCATTTCTGGCAAAAATTCCGTCACATCGTGAGCCAGATACTCTCGCACAGTCATGATCCGAAAGCCTAAATCTTGATTTTCCAAAAGCAACTCTTGAATATAAGCTTCTCCATCTTGGATTTTGCCCTTAGTGGAAAAGTCGTTCAACCAGATTGCCAGAGGAGGATTGGTTTCGCTCAACTGAGCGACCACCATCCGCACGGATTGATAGGTTAGGTAACTTGCCAGCACCTTAGCGGTGTCTTTCGCAACTTGTTTGAGATCCATTTTGACCCCAGCCCCCTCAAATTTTAGATTTTGGATTTTAGATTTTGGATGCAAACTTACTTGTAAATCTTCTTCAAAGATAAAGACTTCCCAGCAAGTTTGCGACCTAAAACCTAAAATCTCAAACCAAAAATCCTTAAAGGGTATCCATTGCCTCGAACTCAAACTTGATTTCTTTCCAGAGTTCGCAAGCAACAGCCAGTTCAGGAGACCATTTGCAAGCTTCGCGGATCACGTCGCCGCCTTCGCGCATCAAGTTGCGGCCTTCGTTACGAGCTTGGACGCAAGCTTCCAAAGCAACGCGGTTAGCCGTTGCACCAGGTGCGTTGCCCCAAGGGTGGCCCAAGGTGCCGCCGCCGAACTGCAAGCAGGAGTCGTCGCCGAAGATTTCCACCAAAGCCGGCATGTGCCAGATGTGGATACCACCAGAAGCAACCGGCATGACACCGGGCATGGAGGCCCAATCTTGGGTGAAGTAAATACCGCGGCTGCGGTCTTCTTCAATGTGGTCTTCGCGCATCAAGTCTACGAAGCCCATCGTGATGCCTTTTTCGCCTTCGAGTTTACCCACAACTGTACCGGAGTGCAGGTGGTCGCCACCGGACATCCGCAAGCACTTGGCAAGCACGCGGAAGTGGATACCGTGGTTTTTCTGACGGTCGATAACTGCGTGCATGGCGCGGTGAATGTGCAGCAAAATACCGTTGCGGCGGCACCATTTAGCCAAGGTGGTGTTTGCAGTGAAACCACCGGTCAGGTAGTCGTGCATGATGATGGGGGTTTTGATTTCCTTAGCGAACTCAGCCCGCTCCATCATTTCTTCGCAGGTAGGGGCAGTTACGTTGAGGTAGTGACCCTTGACTTCGCCGGTTTCTGCTTGGGCTTTTTCAATAGCTTCTTGAACGAACAAGAAACGATCGCGCCAGCGCATGAACGGTTGCGAGTTGATGTTTTCGTCGTCTTTTGTGAAGTCCAAACCGCCGCGCAGAACTTCGTAAACGGCACGGCCGTAGTTCTTAGCAGACAGACCCAATTTGGGCTTAATTGTACAACCCAGCAAAGGACGGCCGTACTTGTTCAATTTGTCCCGCTCAACGGTAATACCGTGAGGAGGGCCTTGGAAGGTTTTCAGGTAAGCAATGGGAATCCGCAAGTCTTCCAACCGCAGAGCGCGCAGAGCTTTGAAACCGAACACGTTACCGACCAAAGAGGTCAGCAAGTTGGTGACGGAACCTTCTTCAAACAAATCCAAAGGATAGGCAATGAAGCAGATGTATTGGTTGTCTTCACCAGGAACTGGTTCGATGTCGTAGCAGCGACCTTTGTAGCGGTCGAGGTCGGTCAGGAGGTCAGTCCAAACAGTCGTCCATGTACCTGTAGAAGATTCAGCAGCCACAGCAGCGCCTGCTTCTTCTGGGGGAACTCCCGGCTGCGGTGTGACGCGGAAGGCAGCCAAAATATCAGTATCTTTCGGCGTGTAGTCCGGCGTGTAATACGTTAGTTTATAGTCTTGAACTCCGGCTTTATACCCAGCCTTTGATTGAGTTTGGGTTTGCGCGTAAGCCATATCTCGCTTCCTAGTATTCGCTTAATTTTTTTGCCCGATCGCAGGCTGTTAAAAATATATCAACAAAGTGTCACTCTCAAATTTTAATATTCTTTTAATCATCATAAGTATTATTTATTTTGCTTTACATTAGGCAAATATTTGTAACATATCTTATGAAAAGCCAGCGGCGAAGGATGCAGGAGGAAAGGCTGGGGATCGCAGAGTGGGGAGGAATTTCGAGCGAGCGAAAGATATTGTGCAGCGAGCCGAACAGCGGATCAATACGGTTTATGTAAAGAATTTAATACTTAAAAATCAGAATTGGTAATGGGTAATGGGCCAGGGCTAAGTAGTTAGAAATACCTAAAGTTGTGGTTGGTAGTTGAGATCGATCTCAACAGCAATCCAGTATGCAATCTAAAATCCAAAATCCACAATCTAAAATCTAAAATCCCGTGACTTCGAGACCCTCAACTCAAAAATCGACAGCATACCACATAATATGGACAGGACTTGTGCAGCAAGAGCAAGCTCGTTTCTCAAACCAAATCCGTCGTTACAGCCATTTAACCTCGCTGAAAACCGGGTTTCGGTGTTAGCTGCGCGTAAGTCTACTATGGATATTTAGCCCCATTTTTACTCTGGTTGTGCCTCACCCCCCTTCAAAAGCCGTCCACTGCATCAATCCAGATTGCCCAAGGCCCTACCCTCAGACTTGGGGCAACAATTTTTGTCATAGTTGCGGGGCTCCGCTGCGGCTAAAAAATCGCTACGTGCCTCTAGAAAGCCTCGGTTCCGGGGGCTTTGCAGCAATTTTCACAGTCTGGGACACAGAAACTGAAACCGAGCGCGTCCTGAAAGTGTTGCTTGAAACTTCCGCGAAAGCGCTGAAACTGTTCGAGCAAGAAGCTTGGGTTTTGGCACTTTTGCGGCACCCTGGCGTCCCTAGAGTCGAGCCTGACGGTTATTTTCACGTCCAAACACAAAATTTTGCAGGCGGGGATGGAAATCCTGCGGCGAAGCGACTGCCTTGTTTGGTAATGGAAAAGATTCACGGCAAAACTTTAGAAGAGGTTCTCGACGAGCACCCTCAAGGATGTCCGCAGGAATGGGTGTTTAGTTGGCTGAGTCAAGCTGTGGAAATTTTAGAGGAGTTGCACAGGTGTCAGATTATTCACCGCGACATTAAACCCTCAAATTTGATGCTGCGAGACCCGGAATCGCCCCAAGTTTTGCTAAGCAAGGGTTTGGGCGGACTGCAATTGGTGGCGATCGACTTTGGGGGAGTTAAACAGATGGGCGGTGTCGAATCCGTGGGGAAAGATTCTCGGAGTTCGACGCGGTTGATTTCGCCCGGGTACAGTCCGCCGGAACAAATTGTGGGAGGCGGTGTCGTGCCGGCGACGGATTTTTATGCGCTGGGGCGGACTTGCATTCACTTGCTGACGGGGAAGTATCCGGCGGAAATTGAAGATCCGATGACGGGAGAGTTGCGGTGGCGTCACATTGTATCGGTGAGCCCGCCTTTTGCGAATTTGTTGGACGATATGGTGCGATCGAATGTACAGCAGCGTCCGGCGACTGCGGGCGAGGTTCGGGCGCGTTTGCAGGAGATTTATGCTAGGAGTAAGGGCAAAATCGCCATAGCCCCAATGGGTCAAGCTATTTTAGAATTCTGCCGGCAAATAGTGGTGGCAGGGGCGCAAAAAACGGCAAGTTTGACGGTTTTGCTGTTCGGCGCGATCGCTCAAATCGTGGTAGCTTCTCTGGATACCGGCTGGGAAATGGTGCTCGGTGCCGTTGGTGGAAGTGCGGGGGCGATCGGCGGTTTGGTTTTGGCCTATGCTTCGCCTATTGGCCCGGAAATTGCCCGTTTTCTGAATGAAGGTTTGCAGCAATTAATTCCTAATATGACTTTCGCTGTCGGGCCCGAAGTGCTGCTGTTTGGGTTGGCGGGGTTCGGAACTGCGATCGGTTTGACGGATGCGGGGAGTTTTCGCCAGCAAAAACAGTATTGGCTGTCTGGATTGATGGGAGCTCAGGGTTATTTGTTGGCGGGTTTGTGCTGGATGGAAGCAACAGCTTCTAGTGGTGTGCAGGGGGTTATTTTGGGAGCTTTTGCGATCGCCTCTTTGACTGTGGGAATGGGTTTGCGGAGCCATCAATTAGTTCACGCTTTGGTAGTGGCTGTTTTCTCTACGGGAATGTTTCTGTTGCTGAATGCTTGGAACATTTTTCCGGGGAGTTTCTTTGGGATTTTGTCACTGTCTAACGTTACCTTCGGCTGGCTGCAAGTTTGGGGTTCAATTGTGTTTTTTGGTTTGTTGGGAAGTGCGATCGGGCTTTGTTTGGGAGTGAGTCATTATTTAGTTGTGCCCGTGCTCAGGTGGTTGGGCTGGCGCTAGGAATTAACACCAAATCACTATGCTAATCGAGTCGTTATCAATTAAGTCTGTCTCAAGATTTTCAATGGTTGGTGCTCTGGCGATCGCCCTTGTCCTCAGCAGCCCCAATCTAGCCAAAGCCGAATCGCGAGAACAAGCCGTCGATCGATTGACCGATTTCTTATTCTACAGGGTTAATCCTCAGTTAAACAATCGCAAACTCCAACCGGGCGATCGCGAATATAGCAATCAATGGCGGAGATTGCGCGAAGCGATCGATCCGCGAGTCAAGTCGGTACAAGAAGTCTGCTTTAGGTCCGCCCCAGGAGATACAGGATGGGAATTCACGACAATTAACGGCGAAACCTACGAACAAACCTACGATTTACTTGCAGATACAATTTTTTACAGTCGCCATCCTCAACGAACCGGACAGCAAATTCCCAAAAGCGATCGGATCGGCATTAGTGAATGGTCAGCAATTAGACGCGAAATGTATATTTCCAATTGTGGACTGTGAGACTCGATCTCCTTACACCGCAGCATCGATCGAATATAACTCCTATAGTAGAGGTCATCTCTACACAACTCTGTAAAAAGAAAGGTTTTAAACCAATGAGTATGAAAAGTTGGATATGCGATCGCAATCTTGTTACAACCAGAATTATTGCACCCTTGATGGGACTAATCGCCATTGGACATACAAGTTTGGCGGATGCTGCCCCGCAGCCACAATTTCCCAGCATAAATAGTGCAAACATCGATACAACAAGTAAAAAAAATTACCTGAATAATCCCGAAGAAAATTTAACAATCGAGGTTTTAAATAAAAAAGTTCAAGTCAGCATTGAAAATTCTGTAAATGCCCCTGGAAAAATACCTCTTCAACAAGGTATGCCATACGAAGAGGCGCGTCAAATCCTAATTCAACAACGGTGGCAGCCCAGCTTACAGGGTCAACCCAACCTCAGAGATCGTTCGGTTAAAGAGCTATTTGATTTGGGGTATAAAGAGATTAAAGATTGTTCTGGTACAGGAGAGGGGCCTTGTCGTTTTGAGTTTATCAATCAACAAGGAGAACTGCTAGTTATAGTCGCTACGACAAAAGGTTCTGAAAATACAAAACGTTTTGTGAGGAATTGGTGGATTGAGAAAAAGACAGATAGCAATCAACAAAACTCGTCATCAAACATAATTCAAGAAGGTCGTTATTGGTTGGGAGGTACGGATCGGGGTTTAGAGGTCAAGGGAAAACAATATCGATATTATGACGAGTCTAATATCGAGCGACCGTGGCAACCTCTCTCTGAGTTACAATATATCAAAAAAGGCGTTGTGTTTGACGGTAAAAATTATTGGTGTTTATCTACTCTCATACCTAAAACAGGAGGTAACTGCTCACCGCAACTGCGTTGCGGTATTGCCAAGGTCGGCGAGTGAGCTGGGTTCGCTCGCAAGCTCCGTCAG
>NZ_JAUBQM010000057.1:0-44375 GCF_036701245.1 Microcoleus sp. Pol14D4 | reverse complement strand
GATCGTGTGTTCTCTGTTTGACCCTCATGAATGAGTGTCAGTAACATCATACCTCATCTTTGTGAGAAAGGCTATAGACAACATCCAGAGTCTTAAGCAGCTCATCACGGGCGACCCTCTAGACATTGAGCGCAAGGGTAAGGACAGTTATGAGTACAATCCTGCCGCTATCTTTCTTGCCAATTGCAACAAACTGCCTTCCATCACCGGGGGGACGGCTGCCATTGATGACCGTTATGGCATCCTGAGTTTCAAGAAAACCTACAAGCGGGGTGCTGACCCGTCTCAGGGGGAATTGGAAGCTGACCCGCGTTTTAAGGATGATGAGAACTTTATCTTTGAGCGGATTGCGCCGGCGATGCTTAACAAGATGTTGGAGCGGTTGCCGTTGTTGTTGAAAGAGGGGATTGACTACAAGGCAACCCGTGAGGCGATGCGGGAAGCTCAAGAGGGAAGTCGGCACTTGTGGCAGTTTGCCCGTGAGGTTGGTTTGGAGGTTCAGTCTGGCGGTCGCGTCTGGGTTAAAGATTTGTGGGAGCAATTGCAAGCTTGGTATGAGGATGCAGGAATTCTAGAGAGAGAGACTAGCGGCACCAAAGAGAAGCTGATTTGGAATGAACTTCCTAGTAAGTATGACGCTCCGGTGAAAGCTATAAACCAGTTGTCATCAAGGCTTAGCGAGATTTTTCCTAAGCTTCAAGTGTGTCGCTATTGCGAACGAGATGACATGGAGCGGAGGAACCAAAGATATCTGCTTGGAATTGGATTTGTGCAAACTTCCACAAAAACTGTGGAGCCATTGGAGCCAGTAGACAGAGCAAGGGATACTGTGGAGCCAACTGTGGAGCCAACTGCGGAGCCAAAAAATACTGGCTCCGCAGTTGGCTACCCAAAAACCCTTACACAGAGCGCTGGCTCCAATGGCTCCACAATTTCCTCACCTTTTAGTCAGGTTTGCAACTTACTTCCTCAACTTACCGACAGCGAGCGCGAGAAACTGGTAAAAATACTCACTCAATCCCAGCAATCTCAATCCCCACTAAGACCGGAGTCAGAGCCGGCAGTGGCATCAGTACCTGAAGTTATCAGCTCAGAGGACGCAGAAAAAATGCGAGACATTGCACTAATCTGGTGGCCAGAGTACCGTTCTGAACATTTACAAGCCCTGCTTACTCAAATGTTCGGATGGAACACTCCGGGACGGAAATACAGCGCTGCTACTATCGCCGACTGGTTGGAGGGAGAAGACGAGTTAGTCCGCGCTCGAATTACTGAACTCATCCGTCTCCAAGGAAAAATTTAGTCGCTACCTGACAACTGACGGCTCAATCCCTCTCCCCCTTAATTGGGGGATTTTCGTGTCTACAAATCTTGTCTACAAAATGTTGACAGTGTAGACAGCTATCAGTTATTGTAGACAAATACTGTATACAGGTGTCTACAATGAGTCAAAGTCAAGTCGTATCGTTCAGGGCTTCCGGCCACTTCCTGAACTGGATAGAAGCTCAGAGACTAGAGGGTGAGTCGGTGAGTCAAGCTGCACAACGCATTCTCAAGGAAGTATCAGGCACGTCTACAGCAGTGGCTACAGAGAGTGACACAAGCCTCGTGTCTACAGTGGTCGCCGAAAGTGTAGACATACTGATATCCGATCGCATTGCCCCACTAATTCAACGAATAGCCGCCATTGAAGAACATCTGGAACAACTCGGTGTTAACTAACTAGATAACCACTAGACAGATGCTAGCATCTAACCAGACAATCACTAGACATACCACTAGACAGATGCTAGCATCTAACTAGACAGATGCTAGCATTTAACTAGACAATCACTAGACAGGTACTAGACATGACAGACAGAGTACAGCTTAATTTGAGATTGGATGGCAAGCGGGAATTACTCGAAACCATTAAAGATGTCGCAGCAGCAGAGGGCTTGAGCGTCAACGCTTGGGTAGTGCGAACTTTAGAGCAAGCGGCTAATCAGGCAATAGCAGCGCCGCCAATCCAGTCTCAAACACAAGTGTCCGAAGTTTCGGACATTGAACCAGTGCTAGACAAATTACTAGACACTAAGCTAGACACACTGCTAGCGGCTAAATTAGCAGGGATTGAAGAACGCTTGGGAAAATTGAGTGCCTGAGCGATGGCAACGATGAATCGCTCAGGCAGGAATTGAAAGCGACCAACAAGCAGCTTACAGAGTGGGATGCAGAACTCAATCAGTTACACGAGCGCAACGGCGATTTGGGACTGAAGGTTCAGATGCTGGAGCAAGAACTCAAGGAGGCACGGCGCGATCGGGAAGAAAATAAAAAATCGGCTCCGACCGTCGCAGAATTTCCAGAGCCAGCCGACCTGCTCAACAAGTTGAAAGCGCGACGCAAAAAGTCCGGCGCAAACTTGGCAGATATGGAGGTGGTTTTGGAGATACTTGGAACAGATGGGAGCGAAATTTGAGCGGAAAATAGGACTGTCGGTAATACAATTAACCTGAAACCCTTACTCCGCAAACGACATAGAAAGTGAGCACGGAGGGATTTGAACCCCCGACCCTCAGGACCGGAACCTGATGCTCTATCCACTGAGCTACGTGCCCTCGACTTTTTACAGTATAACACGTCTTGCGGGAAATGGCGAGTGCCGATCGCAAATTTCTTGACCAGCCTCCAAATCGCTTGAGGGATACGGGTTCAACTCGCCCGCGCGATCGCAGATCAGGCAGTTCTCGAAGCTAGAGACTGCAAATTGTACCTAAATGTTCACAATAATACGACAATGGGGGAAATAATCAACTTTAATCTAGCCAAGATTAGGTTTACATTCGATGGGGTCGAGCATCTAGCACAGCTAAAATAGCCCGCATCAATTCTTTCTAGCTAGTCGGCAGTAAATGGTGCTGCTGTTAAGACAGCTTGTGCAAGGACGCTTCTAGACTAAGTTCACCAAACCTCTCAATCTTATGGTTTCTAAACTTTTAGACAAATTACCGCTGCGAACTGTTCTCATAGTTCCATTTGTACTGCAAATCGTCGGAGCCGTGGGACTCGTAGGATATCTTTCTTTTAGAAACGGACAAAAAGCAGTTAATAACCTTGCCAGTCAGTTAATGAGCGAGGTGAGTTTGCGTGTCGAGCAAAACCTGCAAGTTTACCTAACAACTCCCCATCAAATAAATCAAACCAAGCTGGATGCTGTCAACATCGGGTTGTTAAAGATGGAAAACTTATCAGCTTGGGAGAAATATCTTTGGCGACAAGTACAATTATATCCATATATCAATTTTACCTCCGTTGGCAACAATAAGGGAGATTATAGAGCCGGTGAGCAACTGTCTAACGGCTCCCGAATGATTAATGTGATAGAAACATCTACTGGGTTAAATTTTAATTCTTACAGTACAAACGAGCGAGGCGATCGCACTACAGTTACCACCATTGCCAAAAACTATGATAATCGGCAACATCCTGCGTACCAAAAAGCCGTAAAAGTCGGCAAACCTACTTGGAGTTCGGTTTTTGTTTCCTTACTAGAACCGACATTAATTATCAGCGCTATCCAACCAGTATACAGCGAAAAAAATCAGCTACAAGGAGTCTTATTTACTGCCTTGCGTCTCGACCATCTTGGGAGATTTCTCAACAGTCTCAAAGTTGGCAAATCCGGTCAAACATTTATTATAGATCGCCAGGGTACTTTGTTGGCAACTTCCACAACCGAAAACCCGTTTCGCACTAAAGGTAATCAAAGACAATTGTTTAAAGTAGAAGAAAGCAGCAACCCTTTTACTCGCTCTACAGCTAAATATTTAACTGCACAGTATCAAAAATTAGACCTAATTAAAAAATCGGAGTTATTGAGCTTTGAAATAAATCACAAGCGACAATTTTTAAAAGTCTTGCCGTTCCAAGACGGCAAAGGTTTAGACTGGCTGATTGTCGTAGTTGTTCCCGAAGCAGATTTCACCAAAGAAATCGATGCCAATACCCGCACAGCGGTTTTGCTTTGTTTCGCAGCTTTAGGAGTAGCTGTGGCGATCGGCATTCTGACTTCTCGGTGGGTGACCAACCCTATATTGCGCTTAAATGCAGCAGCAAAAAATATTGCTAAAGGTGAATGGGACACAACCGTAGAAAGCGAGCGCTCGGACGAATTGGGGGAATTAGCCAAGTCATTTAACAGCATGGCTCAACAACTGCAACAATCTTTTGAAACTTTAGAGAACCGAGTGCAAGAGCGGACGGCAGAATTGGCTGTAGCTAAAGACAAAGCAGAGGTAGCGAATCAAGCTAAAAGCACCTTTCTTGCTAACATGAGCCACGAATTGCGATCGCCTCTCAATGCAATTCTCGGCTTTTCCCAACTTATGACTCGCAGCCAAACTCTATCCCCAGAACATCAAGAAAACATTAGCATAATTAACAGCAGCGGAGAACACCTGCTCACCCTGATTAATAACGTACTCGATTTATCTAAAATTGAATCCGGGCGCACCACCCTCAATCCCAAAAAATTTGACCTCTATCGCCTGCTAAACGACTTGGAAGATATGTTTGAATTCAAGGCACATGACAAGCAGTTGCAGTTAGTTTTTGACCGGAGCACCGACGTGCCACAATATGTAGAAGCCGACGAGATAAAGTTGCGACAAATCTTAATTAATCTGCTCAATAACTCTCTTAAATTTACCCAGGACGGGGGTGTAGCCGTCAGAGTTAGCAAGCAGTCATTAGGCAGAAATCAGCAGGTAGAAAAGGGTAAATTTGCTCACCAAGAACTATCACTAAATACAGAAACGTCAGCACTTAATGGTCTTAAAATATCTCAATTCAGTCACTCGAACAACCAGATTATTGCCGCGCCAAATGACGATTCAGCTTCTACTTTTTCCTTCTTCCTTTATTTTGAAGTCGAAGATACGGGTCCCGGTATTGCTACCAATGAATTAGACGCTCTTTTTGAACCATTCGTGCAAACCAAGACAGGCAAAGATTCGCAAGAAGGTACTGGCTTGGGATTGCCAATCAGTCGCAAATTTGTGGAATTAATGGGCGGCGAAATGAGCGTCTGTTCTGCTGTTGGCAAGGGAACTAAATTTAAGTTTGACATTCAAGTTACTGCGGTCGATGCGGCTAATATTGAAACCCCAAAACCGACCCGCAATGTTATTGCTCTGGAACCCCATCAACCCACCTATCGAATTTTGATAGTAGACGATAAAGCGCTAAATCGCCAACTGCTAATTAAACTTCTCAATCCTCTGGGTTTTGAACTGAAAGAAGCTACTAACGGTCAAGAAGCTATTGAGATTTGGGATAGTTGGGAACCGCATCTAATTTGGATGGACATGAGAATGCCCGTGATGGACGGCTACGAAGCGACGCAATATATTAAAAGCACTATAAAAGGTCAAGCTACTGCGATTATTGCGCTGACTGCGAGCGTTTGGGAGGAAGAACGGGCAGTTATCTTGTCGGCGGGCTGCAATGCTTTTATGCGGAAGCCTTTCCGGGAAGCGGATATTTTTGATGCTCTGCACAAACATATCGGAGTGCGCTATATTTATGAAGATCCGGGTCAAACTAATTTATTGCCAATCAAAGAGGGCGATCGCGCAATGACTGCGACCGATCTGGTGAAATTGCCTGATTCACTGGTAGCTGATTTAAAGCTGGCGATACTGAATGCAGATATGGATTTAATTGATACCTTGATAGAGCAAATTCGATTAAAGGATGCAGTAACGGCCGGTGCAATCGCAAATTGTATAGAAAATTTTGAGTACGACAAAGTTTTAAAGTTAATATCTCAAGCAATATCACATGAATAACGACATTCTTAGGACCGAGCGCGGTAATATTTTAGTAGTTGACGACACCCCAGCTAATTTGCGGTTGCTAGCCGGAATTTTGAACACCAAGGGCTATAAAGTGCGCCCGGTACCTAGCGGCGAGTTAGCGCTTTCGGCGGCAAAAGGTATGCCTCCCGATTTGATTTTGCTGGATATTATGATGCCTGAAATGAATGGGTATGAAGTCTGCCAAAAGATCAAAGCTGATGAACGAACTTGCGACATCCCCGTGATTTTTATTAGTGCGATTAATGAGGTACTTGATAAGGTCAAAGCCTTTGCGGTAGGCGGCGTAGATTATATTACCAAGCCCTTTCAGGTGGAAGAGGTTCTAGTTAGGGTAGAAACCCATTTAGCAATGTGCCAGTTGCAAAAAAAGCTTCAACAGAAAAACGATGAACTGACACTAACTTTACACAAATTGCAAGCTACTCAGAATCAATTAGTGCAATCGGAAAAAATGGCTGCGTTAGGGCAACTGATTGCAGGCATTGCTCACGAAATTAATACGCCGTTGGGTGCAATTCGGTCGTCTATTGGAAATATTACTAACTTTTTGGATAACAATCTCGAAAGTTTGCCAGTTTTTTTTAAAGAACTGTCAGCAGAACGCCAGCACGATTTCTTGCGTTTGATGTACAGTTCTAGTCAACAAAATTACTCTTTATCTACTAGAGAAAAACGGGTCCTGAAAAAAGGCGTGAAGCAGCAACTAGAGTCGGAAGGCATTGACAATGCTGACAGCCTTGCCAGCATTTTAGTCAATATCGGATTGCAAGGAAATCTGCAAGAATTCTTGTCGCTGCTCAAAGATCCTGAAAGCGAAAATATTATAAAAACAGCCTACGACTTTGCTAGCATTCACCGAAGCGCCCGAACCATCGCTACCGCTACTGAACGCGCTGCAAAAGTCGTCTTTGCTCTAAAAAATTATGCGCGTTACGATGTAAATGGGGAAAAAATACAGGTGAATATTACGGAGGGAATTGAAACCGTATTAACTCTTTATCAAAACCAAATAAAGCAGGGTGTGGAAGTTGTCAAAAACTATCAATCTCAATTGCCTCCGGTACTGTGTTATCCCGACGAACTCAATCAAGTTTGGACCAATTTAATTCACAATGCCTTACAAGCGATGGACAATCAAGGAACTTTAACAATTGACGCGGTACAACAAGATACCAACGTCTTGGTAAAACTTATTGACAGCGGTAAGGGGATTCAACCAGCGATTATTCCGAAAATTTTTGAGCCGTTTTTTACTACCAAACCTGCGGGAGAAGGCAGCGGCTTGGGACTGGATATAGTCAAAAAAATAATTGAAAAACATCAGGGTAAAATTGATGTGGAGTCGATGCCCGGTAAAACAGCATTTACGGTGTCTTTGCCGATTAATTTAACTGAGTAGGTAAAGCGCCGGAGATTGAAGTCGGGGGATAAAATTTGCAGTCTACCCGCGCAGAATGTAGAATTTGGAAAACGGTGTACTGCCCATGGGGGTTCACCCTGCCACACTAAAGAAGGAAACTAGCGATGTCTAAACCAGCAATTTTGTGTGTGGACGATGAAGTAGGAGTTTTGGAAAGTCTGGAAATTGAACTGCAACAGGCATTTAACGGTAAATATCTTTGCGAATTTGCTGAAAGTGCTGCAGAAGCCCTGGAAATTATTGAAGAGCTATGTGAAGCTGAGGTTAACATTTTAGTAATTGTCTCTGATTGGTTGATGCCCGGAATGAAAGGAGATGAGTTGCTGATTAAAATTCATCAAAAATATCCGCAAATTGTGACAGTGATGCTGACAGGACAAGCAGACAAAGAAGCAATCGAACGCACAAAAACTCAAGCAAATCTTCATGCTTTCATAGAAAAACCTTGGCGAAATCAAGAATTAATTGAAGCGATTAAGTCTGGTCTAGCAAATTTATGAAAAAACCAGTCATTATTTGTGTCGATGATGAGCAGACTATACTCGATAGTCTGGAAATAGACCTGCTAAAAGCCTTTGAAGATAAATATTTAATTGAAACGGCTCAAAGTGGCGAAGAAGCTTTAGAGTTGCTGTCCGAACTTTTAGCAGAACAGTATGAAGTTCCTTTGGTTATTTCGGATCATATCATGCCTAGTATGAAAGGAGACGAACTATTAAGGAGCGTTCATGCTATCTCGCCGAACTGTCTCAAGATTATGCTGACGGGGCAGGCAGATTTGGAGGCGGTAGCCAATGCTATTAACTATGCTAAATTGTACCGATATATACCTAAACCTTGGCAAAGTGATGACTTAAAATTAACTGTTACTGAGGCAATATATAAATATTTTCAAGATAAACAACTAGCTGAAAAACAAAGAGAACTTCAGGAAATGAATCAGGAGTTGGTAAAATTAAACCGCAAGCAGGCAATGCTAATTGCCAAACTCCATGAAAACGAAAGTCGCTTGACGCAATATCTAGAAGCTATGCCATTGGGCGTGTGTGTACTTGATGCAAACGGGCAATCTTTCTACGCTAACCAGAAAGCGCGGGATATATTTGGAAAAGGCACTGTGCCGCATATTAATTCAGAGCAAAAAGCAGCAATTTATCAATTCTATAAAACCGGGACTAATCAGAGATGCCCCGTGGAAGAATTGCCAATTATGCGGGCGCTTCGGGGTGAAAATGTGCGGACTGAGGGTGTAGAAATTCGTACAGCTAATAAGATTATTCCTGTAGAGAGTTGGGCAACTCCAATTTATGATTCTACAGGGGACATTTCCTATGCAATTATTGCTTTTAGTGACATAAGTGAACGCAAGGAAGCTGAAGCGGCACTAATTCAAGCTGAAGAGAAGTATCGCGGGATATTTGAAAATGCTTTAGAAGGTATTTTTCAGACGACGCCGGACGGACATTTTATTAGTGCGAATCCTGCTCTGGCGGAAATTTACGGCTACGATTCCGCGTCAGAATTGATAGAAAGTATTAATGATATTCAGCAGCAATTGTACGTGAAACCGAACCGCCGTCAAGAGTTTCTGGCGCTGATGAAACAGCACGGTACTCTGTGTGAGTTTGAGTCTCAGGTTTACTGTCGAGATGGCAGCATTATCTGGATTTCTGAGTATGCGCGCACCGTTTATGATGCTAACGGTGAAGTGCTTTACTATCAGGGTTTTGCTAAGGATATTACTTTGCAAAGACAGGTGGAAGTAGAACGAATCAGGTTTACTAATGATTTAGAAAAAGCTTTGGCAGCCGAAGAAAAGTTAAATGAGGCACTGTCAGAAAACGAAAGCCGATTGACTCAATTCCTAGAAGCGATGCCAGTGGGAATATTTGTTGTCGATGGTAAGGGTAAACCTTTTTACATGAATTCTTGGGGCGAAAGGATACTAGCCCAAGGTTTAATTTTTGATGGGGGTACTGACCAATTTCCTGAAGCTTATCATTTTTACGACGCTGGCACTAATCAATTGTATCCGAGGGATAGCCAACCGATTGTTCGGGCGTTGCGGGGAGAATTTGTGCGTATGGACGATCTCGAAATTCATGGGTCCGATCGCGTTGTGCCGATCGAGGTTTGGGCGACTCCAATCTACGACGAACGAAAAAACATAGTTTACGCCATAGCTGCTTTTCAAGACATCACGGAACGTCTAGAGGTAGAAACAGAGCGCCGCCAATTCACAGAGGAGTTACAAAAAGCTTTAGCAGCGGAAGAAAAATTAACAGATGCTTACGGGCGTTTTGTGCCGCACGAATTTCTCCACTTTCTGGGATATGAAAGTATTCTGGAAGTCAAATTAGGCGATCAGGTGCAGAAAGAAATGTCGGTGCTGTTTTCAGATATCCGCGATTTCACTTCTCTTTCGGAAAGGATGAATCCCGAAGAGAATTTTCAATTTATTAATGGTTATTTGTCGCGGATGGAACCGGCAATTACTGACAATTTTGGTTTTATTGATAAATACATTGGCGATGCGATTATGGCGCTGTTTGATGGCAGTCCGGACGATGCGGTGAAAGCGGGAATTGCCATGCTAGAAGAGCTTAACGAGTATAATATTAGTCGTAATCAGGTCGATTGCCCGCCGCTGCAAATTGGCATTGGCATAAATACGGGTTCTTTGATGTTAGGCACGGTGGGTGGTCAAAGTCGGATGGACAGCACGGTGATTAGCGATGCGGTAAACTTAGCCTCCCGCGTGGAAACTTTGACGAAAGAGTATGAGGTTTCGATGTTAATTACTCACAATACTTTTATACAGTTAAACGAGTTTTATGATTTGAGGTTGATAGATCGCGTAGCAGTTAAAGGCAAATCGCGAATGGTAACACTTTATGAAGTATTTGCGGCGGATCCGCCAGAGTTACGACAGAAAAAGTTAGAGACAAAGACAATCTTTGAGCAAGCTTTGGTACTCTACAATAGTGACAAGTGTGGCGAAGCTATAAGATTGTTTTCGGCCTGCTTGAAAATCAACCCTAATGATAAGGTAGCTCAAATTTATCTGCAGCGGTGTCTGAAAGGAGCGATCGCTCCTGCATAATACCATTTGAGAGTTGAGATTTGAGATTTGCAAATGATTTATTCCATAAGGGTTGGGAGTTGGCCTACAGTTGTATGCTTTTTGAAACTAATACAATCATTGTTTAGACAGGCAGGGAAACGCAAACTATGGTTTCTTGCTGCGGCAAACTTTCTATTTTAAATGCTCCTCCGTGCAATTCTGCAAGGCGTTGAACGATAGCCAGGCCCAATCCCAAACCTGCTTGTTGGTACAGTTTGCGATCGAACTGCCTGTAAGCTTCTAGCTGTGCAATCTGATCGGCAGTCATGCCGCGGCCTTGGTCTTTTACAGACAGAACAAAAGTCTGGTTTTCCACCAAAGTGCTTAAGAAAACAGGCGTTCCTTCTAAAGAAAATTTGAAGGCATTGTCCAAGAGTTCTTCAACAATTTTTGCGAGTCTGACAGAATCCATAGCTACTGACGCATCTTGCAAGTTTAATTGTAAATCGTCGGTTCTATTCGCGTGTTTTGCTTGCTGCCGCGCTTTTTGACTCAGCAAAGATTTTACACAGCTAAATTCGCTGTTTCGCATCTCCTTTAGCAGTTCGGGATTTGTGGCTGCTATCTCCAGTTCTGCATACAGCAAAAAGTTCTGAATCAGTCGATACAAGCGATGACCGGAAGTTTGGATTTGACCGATCATCTCTAAGATATCTGATTCCTCTAATACTTTATATTCTGACAGGATCAGCTCCGAAAAACCCAGAATTGCATTCAAAGGAGTCCGCAATTCGTGGGGCAGCGACATACTAATATTAGTGCGTAATTCGTCTAGCGTCTTTTGAGATTGTCGGCTAATTGTTTTTTGTTTTTCAAGTCTAATAGCAATGGCATTTAGCAGTTCTTGCGGCGTACAAGGTTTAGTAATGTAATCGTCAGCTCCCAGTTCCATGCCCGTGCGAACGTCTACTTTATCGGCTTTGGCTGTGAGGAAAATAAACGGAATGGTGGCAGTCAAGGGTTCGGAGCGCAAAGCTTTGAGGACGCCGTGACCATCTACTTCCGGCATCATCATGTCGCATAAAATTAAATCCGGGATTTGTTCGATCGCCAATTTGATGCCGACTTTGCCGTTAATCGCTCCTATTCCTTCAAAATTCTCGGCTTCCAGCAACTCTAAAATATTCTCTCTAATCGCTTCTTCGTCTTCTATTACCAAAATCTTAGCCACGGTTATAGCTCCTTTTAGTTAGTAGTTTGTTGGAAAGTTCTGGATTCCTACACTTGATAAGTTTGTTTGGCGCTTAATTAATTGTTAAATAGCGGATATGTATAGTTGATAATTCAGTTGTTATTGACTGGGAGGGCAAATGAGAGGCAAGGTAATAGTGAAAGTTGTACCTTTTCCTTCTTGACTGTCGATCGCAAGTTGGCCGCCGTGAAGTTCTACAGCCCTCTTCACAATTGCTAAGCCGAGACCTGTTCCCGAAATAGTGCCGACATTTGTAGCTCGGTAAAAAGTTTCTAATATCCGCTCTCGATCGGCTTGGGGAATGCCGATGCCCTGGTCTTGAACTTGGAAAACAGCTTCTTTGTTTTGACAGTTGAGGTGCAAGGAAACTGTACTGCCGGCGGGGGAATATTTGATGGCATTTGAGAGGACATTTCCCAAGATTTGCTGCAGCAGTTTTTCATCCATTTGAGCCTCGCAATTGTCGCCTTCATATTGAAAGGCGATCGGGTGTTGGTTGCTGTCGTTGAGCTGTTGCTCTTCTACCAGTTGACGGCAAAATTTTTCAAGGTTTAAGGAAACCGGTTGAAACTGCAAGGTATTGGCTTCGATTTTGCCAATTACGAGGATATCTTCTAATAACTCTGTCATGCGTTTAATTGCTAATTGAATCCGCACAAAATGAGTAGATTTTTTATCTTGTGGCCACTGAGAACTGTAATCTTGCAGCAATCCAGCGGAAAATTGGATAGTTGTCAAAGGTGTGCGAAATTCGTGGGAAACCATTGTGACAAATTTAGCTCGCAGTTGTGAAAGTTCCTTTTCTCGTGCGAGGGCTTTGAGAATTTCCGCTTCGGCTCGTTTGCGATCGCTAATGTCACGGGCTTCCGCAATCAGCAGCAAAACTTGTCCTGTTTCATTTTTAACAGGTTTCAGTGAGAAATCAACTGTCATAATTTGGCCGCTTTTGCCTAACAAGTCGATTTCGCTGCGGAAAAACTCGCCGCGACTTGCTTTGCCGATCGCGCATTGCAATTGTTCGGAAACCTGTGGCGACTGGGCCCAAATCGCCATTTCCCAAATCGGGCGGCCCACAATACCCTGCGATCGCAATCCGGCAAAATCGAGGGCTGTCTCGTTCACTTCCAGCACAATTCCTTCGGGAGTCAGCAGCTTGGTTAGCTGAAACGACGAGTCAAAAATTGCCCGAAAGCGGCGCTCGCTTTCCCGCAGCATTTGAAATGTTTGAGAACGTTCGATCGCATAGCGGATCGTCCGCACTAATAATTGAGTAGTAATTTGACCTTTAACAATATAGTCTTGAGCTCCCAAGCGAACTGATTCGAGGGCGATCGCCTCATCGTCCAAGCCTGTCATTACCACCATTGGCACATCAGGAGCAACTTCTCGCAGGCGAGTTAGCGTTTCCAAACCGCGACTGTCCGGCAAAGAAAGGTCGAGCAAAACTACATCAAAGGGTTGTTTGCACAGTTGTGCGATCGCCTCATGCAAGAACTCAACAGACACCAGTTCCCACTCGACGCCCACAGATACTTCTAACAGTTCTGCAAGTAAATCAGCATCAGCCGGATTGTCTTCTACTAACAGAATTTTAATCCACATAGCTTAGACGTTTTTGACTGTAAAAATTTTACTCTACCAATCTTAGGTTAAACTTTTTTGCTTTCCCTTGCCATTTTCAACTTGAAAATTATTATTTGGGAACTGTCACCACCACCAGCCACCAATCCTTAATCCATCTCACCAGCTTAGCGACTTGACTAAAATCGATAAGCCTAGTTATGTAGCACCGGGCTGACAGCCCATCAAACTTGATCCTCTCTTCATCGGCTGCTGAGGTTGTCATAATTACCACACGAATCATTTTTAACTTGAGGGCTGAGTTAATTTATATCAATATTTATAACCGTTTTTTTAGGCAACATCGGGCTAAGCAGAATTAAATTTGGACGTGAATGCGAACATAAAACCCTGCTTTTTATTAATCAATCAATAAAATTATTTTATACCATTTTTCAACTTATTAAAAATTGACTTGTCGCCAGCTTTTATAAAGTCCATTCACTCTCAATGAGCGAATCATCCACCAGGCGAATTTCCATAGGTTGAAAACTTTTATAGCGTTCACAAGCAAAGCATCTGTTCGTTTAATTTAGAGGAAGTTTGACGACTGCCAGCCAGAATTCCTCAATTAACCTTACTACTTTAGTAAATTCTACGAAATCTACAGGTTTTGTTATGTAACAGTTGGCGTGGAGGGAATATGACTTAAAAATATCTTCTGGAGCTGCTGAAGTGCTGAGAATCACTACAGGAATTAATTTTAACTTTGGGTCAGTTTTAATTTCTTCTAGCACTTCTATACCGCTTTTTTTCGGCAGATGCAAATCTAGCAAAATCAAATCGGGACGAGGTACCCTGAGATAGGGTTCTTTTCGGCGCAAAAACTTGATTGCTTCGACTCCATCCTCCACAAAATGCAAGTTATTCAATATTTTACCCTGACTGAGGACTTCTATTGCCAAATCGGCATCGCTGGGAGAATCCTCAATCAGCAGAATCTCTATAGGTCTAACAGTGCTTCGATCGCTCATAATAGGCGTATCCTTTAAAGTATAAAAACAAAATTGAATTTTTAGGCTTCAGGTACTAATTATAGGAATAGTGAAGTAAAAAGTCGCTCCTTTTCCCTCTTGAGATTCCACCCAAATGCGCCCGCCGTGGCGTTCAACAATGCGCTTGCACATCGCCAAACCTATACCAGTACCGGAATATTGGCGGCGGGAGTGCAGGCGCGCAAAAATGATAAAAATGCGATCGGCATACTGCGGATCGATGCCAATGCCGTTATCGCGGACACTGAACACCCATTCGCTCTCTTGCCTGCAGGTAGCGATATGAATCAACGGGATATCTTGGCGACAAAATTTGATGCTGTTGGCGATCAAATTTTGGAATAATTGCACCAGTTGAAATTCATCCGCCATCACGGTTGGCATCGCGTCGCAGGTGATTACAGCTTTTGTTTCGGCGATCGCAATTTGCAAATTGCACATAGTTTGCTTAACCACAGCGTTGCAGTCCGCCTGCTCAAACTCCTGACCTCTCGTTCCCAGGCGCGAATACGCCAACAAATCATTAATTAACTGCTGCATTCTGGTGGCGCCATCGACAATATAATGAATATACTTATCTGCGCGATCGTCTAAATTTCCTTGATAGCGCTGGGCCAGCAATTGAGTGTAACTGGTAACGGCTCGGAGCGGTTCTTGCAAATCGTGGGAAGCCACATAAGCAAATTGTTCTAATTCCTCGTTGGAACGCTTCAAATCTTCTGTAAGCTGCAGCATTTGCTGCTCTGCTTCCTTGCGGCTTGTAATGTTGTAAACCAAGGCGCAACAAGACAGCAGATTACCCTGGGAATCCATGACTGGACTGGTAGACATATCAGTCCAAATATCTTTGCCATCCTTGCTTTTGAATTTAAATTCGTGTTGTTCACCAATACCTTGCTTGCGCCGCTCGATATTTTCAATAGCTTGTGGTTTGTCCCGTTCGTCCATGAAATCCAAAAGCGACCGCCCGAACATTTCTAATTCACTATAGCCTAGCATTCGCGCCATTGCGTGGTTTACGTAAGTCGTGAGGCCATTTCTGTCAATTACCCAAATACCTTCTTCTGCTAATTCAACTATTTGCCTGTACTTGAATTCGCTTTCGAGCAAAGCAGTTTCAGTTAGTTTCCGCTCAGTGATATCTTTCATAAAACAGTGGTGACCGTTAAATATCCCTTGTGCGTCGCAAGCTTTTACCATCGTTAATTGCTTATAAAAAAACGAGCGATTTTTTCGGACTCCTCTAGCTTCAACTTCTACTTTGCCAGAAATTACCATTTCCTGATAAGCTGAGAGCATCATCTCAACATCGCCCGGGTGTACGGTGAGCTGCCATTTCATGCCAAGCATTTGTTCCGGCTCGTAACCGCATTTATGAGCGTAAGCTCGGTTAACCTTCACGTAGCGCCCCTCAATATCCAGCCGCGAAATGCCTTCCACCGCATTTTGCATGGCACTGGTTAGGTCGCGCAGCTCTTTTTCAGCTTGTTTGCGATCGCTAATATCCTGACCGATACCCAAAAAACCGTTAATATTTCCGTTACTATCAAATAAGGCAGTCACCGACAGCAGTACCGGAAACCGCGCACCATCTTTGCGAATGTAAGTCCATTCATTTTCGTCAGCGATTTCCCGGCACGGCAAGGCAAAAAATACTTGAATTCCCGGCTCTATTTTCACTCCCAATTCTTGAGAAAGAACTTCAGCTCTTTGAGCGACCTCCAGAGGGTCGTGAATTATTGCTAGCGTGACTTTCCCGACCACTTCTTCTAGCGAATAACCTAAAAGTTGCTCGGCAGCTTGATTAAATGTTTTAATTGTACCGTCTGGATCTGTAGAAATAATTGTGTAGTTAGCGCTATTAAGAATTGCATTTTGCAGTTGCGTCAATTCCAACAAAGTGAGTGCAATTTTTTCGCGGTAAGCTATTTCTTTTTGCAATTGGTGGTTAGAAATTTCGATTTGAGCAGTGCGCTCCGCAACTCGATGCTCCAGAGTTTCATTGAGCCGTATATTTTCATCTTCTACCTGCTTGCGTTCTGTAATATCAGTAATAGTACACACATAACTTTTAACCTCCCCATTTTCTCCGATTTTACCGACAGATTGAGCGAATACCCAACTGATTTGAGGGTGATTAATGCCTTGAAATCGGTACTCAGATTTAAAGGGCAATTTCTTCTGCGCGGCGCTATACCATTCAGAAAAAACCCGATCGCGGTCGTCTGGATGAATACCTTGCAACCACCCTTTGCCCAAAGCTTCATCACAGCTTATTCCCGAAATTTGACACCAGCGCTCGTTGACATACAAGCAGTCTCCTCCAGCATCTGCATAAAATATTCCTACCGGCGAAGCTTCAGTTAAAGTTTGATAGCGAGCTTCCGTTTCTCGGCGTTCAATTATTTCTTTTTGCAGTATGGAATGGATCATCCCTAATTGAGTTGGACTCAGGAGAGTTAATGCTTGGGGAACGAAAGGAATTAATGCAAATGCGGTGTAACCAGAAATCGCGGCGGTAATAATTTTTAGACTGCCAGAAACCCAATAAACAGGATGCCAAAGCGTCCAAACTTCCATTATATGGGTAGTGCCGCAAGAGATAATAAAGGCTGCAAGCAGCCAAAAGATGTTGCGGAAGGGCAAGTCTTTTCGCTGACCGATAAAATAAATTAGCGATAGCGGTATTGAATAGTAGGCCAGGGCAATTATAGAGTCTGACACTATGTGGAGCGCCACGAGCTCTCGCTGCCAAAGGTAACAGTAGCCTTGAGGAATATAATTCCCGATGAATAACAGGTGATTTAAAAATTTCCAAATCATCATAAATGGAATGGGTAATCGAGAATTGGTAATTGGTAATTGGTAATTGGTAATTGGTAATTGGTAAGCGGGAATTGGTAATTGGTAATTTAACTCAATTACTTATAACCTATCTCAAATTTTTGAAAGATACAGTCTTGAACGCACCGGGGGCTAAAAACGAGGTTTCTGGTTAGATGCCTCGTTGCTAAACCGAATATTGTCGTAGAAACTGGTTTTTCTTCCGTAACTCTTAATATAGCAATTCTCAATGATTCGCGAGCTGTAGCGAGCTCTAGGTTGGGTAGAACGAAGTGAAACCCAATATTGCGATTTTAGATTTTAAATTTTAGCTTTTCCTTCCTTCTTCCTTATCTTCTAGATAACTAAAGCCTTCTTCTATCCATCGCTTACATCGTTTACATCTGTTACATCCGTTGCCAAAATTCTTCCTTCTTCTATAAAAAATGGGGCGAGCCAGAAGCCCGCCCCACCAAAAATTATGCTGCTGCTATTAACCCAACAGCGCCTGAGCCTTAGCTACCACATTATCAACGGTGTAGCCAAACTTTTCTAAAGCAACGGGGCCCGGTGCAGAAGCGCCGAATCTGTCGATGCTGATGCTATCGCCTTCGGAACCCAAATAACGTCCCCAGCCGAAGCTAGCAGCCGCTTCAACTGCCAAGCGTTTAGTAACAGCTTTTGGCAGTACAGATTCGCGGTAAGCGGCATCTTGTAAGTCGAACAATTCCCAGCAAGGCATGGAAACTACCCGCACTTTATTGCCTGCAGCGCGCAATTTTTCAGCGGCATCAACGCAGAGGTAGGTTTCGCCGCCGGTGCCGATTAAAATGATGTCGGGAGTGCCGCCGTCGTCGGACAAAATGTAAGCGCCTTTGGCTGTTCCTTCCATCGAACTTCCAGCCAAGTTGGGCAGATTTTGGCGCGACAAAGCCATTAAAGTTGGGCGAGTGCGGCTTTCAACTGCCACTTTGTAAGCGCCGGATGTTTCATTACCATCCGCAGGGCGCATTACCAACAAATCGGGAATTACGCGCAGAGAAGCTAAAGTTTCAACTGGTTGGTGAGTTGGGCCATCTTCGCCCAAGGCTACGGAGTCGTGAGTCATTACATAAATAACTCCAGCTTCCGAGAGTGCAGAGAGGCGAATTGCGCCCCGCATATAGTCAGCAAATACCAAGAAAGTAGCGCAGTAAGGAATTAAACCGCCGTGGAGGACCATACCGTTGGCGATCGCACCCATGCCGTGTTCCCGCACGCCAAACCGCAGGTTACGTCCTTCGTACTGACCTTTTTGGAAGTCTTTTTCACCCTTGAGCAAAGTCATGTTAGAAGATGCCAAGTCAGCGGAACCGCCGATCAGTTCAGGTAACACACTTGCCAAAGCATTCAAACATTTTCCAGAATGATTCCGAGTCGAATCTGCCTTATCTTCCGGCTTGTATGTCGGCAAAACTTTATCCCAACCTTCAGGAAGTTTGCCGGCCACTGTGCGCTCATATTCTGCTGCTTCTGCAGGATATGCTGCTTTATAAGCATCAAAAGCTTTGTGCCATTCTTGCTCAGATTGAGCGCCGCGATCGACTGCTTTGCGGAAGTGTGACAAAGCATCATCAGGAATCTCAAACGGTGCGTGTTCCCACTTCAAGAAATCGCGAGTTGCTTGCACTTCATCGCTACCCAAAGCAGCGCCGTGAGCACTGTAAGAATTGCGCTTGTTTGGAGAACCGTAACCAATGATGGTACGGACTTTAATCATGGACGGTTTGTCCGTGACTTTTTTGGCTTCTTCAATAGCTTTGTGAACTGCTTCTAGGTTAGTATCTTCGTCTAGAGCGGTATTGTCTACTGTAATAACGTGCCAATTGTAAGCTTCAAAACGCTTGCCGACATCTTCAGTAAAGGCCAAGCTGGTGTCGCCTTCAATAGAAATGTGATTGTCATCGTACAAGGCAATTAATTTGCCGAGTCCGAGGTGTCCGGCCAAAGAACAAGCTTCGCCAGAAACACCTTCCATGTGGCAGCCGTCACCCATGATGACATAGGTGTAGTGGTCAACAATTTTGTGGTCGGGCTTGTTAAACTTAGCAGCGAGGTGAGCTTCTGCCATTGCCAAACCGACGGCATTAGCAATTCCTTGTCCCAGGGGGCCTGTTGTAACTTCTACGCCTTCGGTCATGAAGTTTTCGGGGTGTCCGGGGGTTCTGGATTCCCACTGGCGAAATTGCTTGATGTCGTCGAGGGTGACGCTATCGTAGCCTGTCAAGTACAGGAGGGCGTACTGTAGCATACACCCGTGCCCGGCGGAGAGGACGAAACGATCGCGATTAAACCACTTGGGGTTTTTAGGGTTGAACCGCATGAACCGATCCCACAGCACAAAGGCCATAGGGGCAGCGCCCATCGGCAGTCCCGGGTGTCCTGATTTTGCTTTTTCTACCGCATCGATGGCCAAAAAGCGGATAGAGTTGATGCAGAGTTCTTCGAGTGATTGGGTTGCAACAGCCATAATTCTGGTTTTTATACGTTAAGAGAGAGTGTGTGTGGTCGATTCTGACAGAGGTGCGATGAGCCGAGTTCGATCGCTCGCGTTTCTGCTGTTCAGTTTCTGTGGAACTGCCGTGAGGCTGCACTACATATCATCTCACCTGTTGCGATCGACAGACAACTTAATTTTTTAATGTTTCGGTCGCTTTGTGCACTGGATCGTAAATTGTTATCGGAGATATTTCTGGGGCGAGTGCGGATCTGTGCGATCGGGCTACGAGAGCGTGTAACTTATTATTTGGGAAATTGGCTCTCAAAGCCGCCCAGTTATGATAGAGTTTGGTGTTTCTGACATCTTGCAGCTTTGTCACGAACAGGCAAGATGCCTGTTCCACAAAGAGTGAATTTTCTTGTGGGGCGTTGCTTTGAGCAACGCCCGATCGCACGATCGCCAAAATAGTGCAAGATGTCAGATATTTGTAATTTTAATCAGGCAATAACTAATGACTCTCAGTGAAGCCGAAGTCCGCAGTCAAAAAGTAGACGAACTGCGATCGCAAGGCATAGAACCGTATCCCAGTGAATCCTACGCGCGATCGCACACAGCCAAGCAAGTTCGCGAAATATTTAGTCAGCCGGGAAAAGAACTCGAAAACGGACAAACTGACCCCGAAGAAATTTCCCTGCGATTAGCCGGCCGCATAACTTCTAAGCGAGACAGCGGCAAAAT
Source organism: Microcoleus sp. Pol14D4 (assembly GCF_036701245.1). Taxonomy (NCBI): domain Bacteria; kingdom Bacillati; phylum Cyanobacteriota; class Cyanophyceae; order Oscillatoriales; family Microcoleaceae; genus Microcoleus; species Microcoleus sp. Pol14D4. The sequence goes on along the minus strand of NZ_JAUBQM010000057.1, from coordinate 24,123 downwards.
TGGTTTCATCGATTTAAAAGACGCCACAGACAAAATTCAACTCAAAATCGAGAAAGCAATCGTCACCGGCGAAGTCGGTTTGAGCTTTGAACAAATTAAAAAATTGCTCGATGTCGGCGATTTTGTCGGCGTCGAAGGTATCGGCTGCCGCACCCCCAGGGGAGAACTTTCTATTTTAGTGAGGGAATTAAAGCTTTTATCAAAAGCTACCATTCAATTTCCCGATGCTTATTACGGAATTAACGACCCCGAAGTTTGCCGCCGTCACCGCGAAATGGATTTGGCAAGCAACCAAGATGCGCTCAACCGTTTTATGCTTCGCAGCCGCATCGTTCAAAGCATCCGTTCCTATCTCTGGCAAGCCGATTTTTACGAAATAGAAACGCCGACGCTGCAAGCTATTTACGGCGGTGCTGCTGCTAAGCCATTCATCACTCACCACAATGCTTTGGAGGTGGATTTGTATTTGCGAGTTGCTCCAGAACTGTTCTTGAAAAGAGCAATATGCGGCGGCTTCGAGCGAGTTTTTGAACTAGGAAAAGCCTTTAGAAATGAGGGAATTGATAGCACCCACAATCCCGAGTTTACCTCTTTGGAAGTTTACCAAGCTTATGCTGATGTTTTCGACATTTTAGGAGTTGTCGAAGACGTGATATGTTTCGCAGCGGCCGCGGTATTTGGAGATGTCAGAGAAATTGAAAATCAGGGGGAAACGATTAGTTTAGAACGCAAGTTCGACTACAGCGAAAAGTATCCCGGTTTCAGCGGCAAACACTGGCAAGTCAAAACGATGGTAGAATCTGTCAGAGACGAGTTTGGGCTGGATTTTGACAGTTTGGACTTGGAAAGTGCGATCGAATCTGCAAGCAAACTCGAACTGCACCTGTCTAAGTTAGAACAACAGAGTTTAGGCTACGTGCTGTATGCAGTTTTTGACAAATTAGTTGTTCCCAAACTAATTCAACCTACATTCATCATCGACTACCCCGTCGAAGTCAGTCCCTTAGCGAAAGGACATCGCAGCAAGCCGGGATTTGTAGAACGTTTCGAGCTATTTATTAACGGTACAGAATACTCGAACGGCTTCTCAGAATTGAACGATCCGAAGGAGCAAAGAAAGCGGTTTGAGGAACAGCTAGCACAAAAAAATGCGGGCGATGACGAAGCGCATCCAATGGATGAAGACTTTATCCAAGCACTATCTTTGGGAATGCCTAATTGTGCGGGAATGGGCATCGGCGTAGACAGATTGGTGATGCTTTTAACTAATACTCAAAGCATCCGAGATGCGGTGATGTTCCCGACAATGCGACCTGTTAAAGATTCGTAAAATATTTGAGTTGAGTTCAGTTTACATCCCCGACTTCTCTAATAAGTCGGGGAACTCGCTTGCGGCAGCTAAATATTAATATTTATAACATTTAAAATAATAATTATCGCGGCAGTTATAATGTTTTTGTTTATTTAACTAACCCACCGATCGCACATGATTTTAAGTGAGTCAGTTACCCTCAAACCAAGATATCAACCTCAAGCATCAGACACCTGTATAGAAGCAGAAATGATCCAGTTTAATCTCTGGAGGAAAATGCAACCCGCAAAGAGATTAGCACTAGCCTCTGCTGCCACGAGGGGCTGCCGCCAATTAGCCTTATCGGGAATCAAAAAACGCCACCCTCAATTAGATTCCATCCACATCAAACAAGAGTTTATCAAAGCAACTTTAGGACAAGAATTTATTGAAATTGCCCAGTTACTAGAGACAAAACTTGTAATGCAAGATCCGATATGGTTAGCAGCTAAAATTGGTAACATCCTAGATACACTGTCAATTCCCTACTATGTAGGCGGTTCAATTGCTAGTTCCGCTCACGGCGAACCCAGATCTACTCAGGATGCAGACATTGCTATCAGCATCCGAAAAGAACAAACTCAGTCCCTCATGCAAGCAATGCAAAGCGAATTCTACATCAGCGATATTGCAGTTGAAGACGCTTTGAGGGGGAGAAGTTCAAGTTTCAACGTCATTCATCTAGAGACAGCCATTAAAGCAGACATTTATTTGATTAAACCCGATCGCGAATACGAACAATCTCAGCTCGATCGCCGACAGCAATTCTACCCAGACGATCGACCAGAATTAACCTTTTATATCTGTAGCCCCGAAGATATAATTTTGCAAAAACTTATTTGGTACAGAATGTCAAGATTTCAGTCAGACAAGCAATGGCGAGATATTCTAGGAGTGATGAAACTTCAGGCAGATTCGTTAGATAGGGCTTACCTGCAACATTGGTCTTCCCAGTTAAATGTCGCTTCAGAGATCGATCGGGCTTTTTCTGAATCGGGATTAAATTAGCCAGAACACGCATATCCCCGACTTCTTAAAGAAGTCGGGACTCTAATAGCGATCGCATTTTACGATTACGTTGACATACTTATCACCGCATAAACGAACCGACAACACCGTTCATGTCCTCAGCCAAAGGATTTCCCAAAGCCTTAAATTTCCACTCGCCGCCTTCTCGATAAACTTCTCCCATCAACATATTTAATTTTCCTTCATAAGAAGGGTCATTTGACAAGCGATAGCGAGCTATTTCTTTCCCGGCGGCATCTACAGCCCTCACAAAAGCATTTTCTACAAGGCCAAAATGCTGTTTTCTCTCTTTCCCATTGTAAATATTAACTCCCAAAATTATTTTGTGATATTGTGCTGGCAAAGAACTCAGTTTCACCAATATTTGTTCGTCATCTCCTTCTCCCTCTCCCGTGAGATTGTCGCCTGAGTGAACAACTGTTTTGTCATTTGACTCCAAATGAGAGTAATAAATTACATCCTCTTTGTAGTTTTTTAATTTGCCATTTTCTCCCAGCAGCAGAGCGTAGGAATCTAAGTCAAAATTTGCACCGCTGCTTCGCCCGAAAAGACCTTTTTTAGCTTGTGCAACATCCCAGCCCAAAGCCATTGTCAGTCTGGACAAGTCGTATTCGCTTTTGCTGAGAACGATCGATTGTCCTTTTGTCAAGTTGATAGCCATAGTTTTGTGATTGTGTAAGGTTTATTTTGAAGTTGAATGATTGCCCTAAGCTAGCATTTTGTTAGCCGGCAAAAGCTGTTTCTAGGGTAAGAGATTTTTGATTCGTGCTGATTTTACCCAATGCGGATATTCGGCGGTCAACAAATCGTATAATTCCTCATCGGGAATATGCTCCGGGTCTTCTAAACTGAAGAAATCGGCGTTGTCTAGGTAGCGATCGCCCATTTCGTCAAGCTGCTCTAAAAAGCTAAAATCGCTGGCTACGGTTCTTGCTAACCACCCGCGAACTCCCTTACTTTTGACATCATTCTGCGACTTACAGATCGCCATAAACTGCCAAAATATCGGCTCGTGGGACGACCACTGTAGCTGCTGCTTGGTTTCCGATTCATCAGCAGTGGCTCCATCAGTTACAAACATCACGTAGACAGGTCGATCGGCTTTAATAGGTGCGTAGCGCCTGCTACCGCGACCGTCAGGAAAATAGAAGTTTCTAATTTCCTTCATCACTTTGCCGTAGTAAGTACCTCCTTCTAAAGGATACGGTTGCAGTATATTGTGGATGAAGTTTGAGAAATTGTCGATCGACATTTCACCGGGATTGTGGGGGTTGACTCCAAACAGAAATATGTCGATCGATCCGTTGTCATCAAACCGACATCCCAAAGCCAAAATCTTCTCTGCCAAACGCTGAATTTTTCCTGAACGGTATAGGGAAGACATAGAAGCAGAAATATCTAGGCAAAGCGCTACTTGAGCATTGTGATTTGTTAAATTTGCTTTCTTGAGCGAGATATCGGCTTTCTTAGCGAGATTGAAAATGTGCGGCGCTTTCTCCTCAAGCTTTTTGTCTAATGCTATAGCTTTCTGACTTTTGTGGCTATCTTCAATAACTGGTAATTTAGGCAGTTCTACTGTACGTTGTGCTGGCTTTTCTTGCTGTTTAATCTCTGAATGATACTTGTCAACAAAACTCTTCAACCCGGCTTTATATCCTTGTCCTACGGCCTGAAATCTCCAAGCTGTATCTTTTTTATACAACCGTCCAAACTCGACTGCTGTTTCTTCAGAAAAACCTTCTGTTAAATCATACCGCGCTAGTTCGCTGCCGGTTTGGCGATCGTACAATCTGATAAAAGCATTTCTGATTTGGCTAAAATTTTGATGTTTAGCTTGTGCGTCGTGAATCGTGACCACAAAAACCATTTCCTCAACCGCAGCCGTTACTTTTTCTAAGTCTACATAAATTGTCTCGTCATCCCCTTGAGTTTGACCAGTTTGATTATCTCCCGAATGGGCGATCGCTCCGTCCGGCGACTGCGAGTTATTGTAAAATACAAAGTATCTTTCATCGGGAATTTTGCCATCAGAACCTAATGCAAAAACCGAGGCATCGATATCGCAGCTTTGCGGGTTTGAGTCGGATAAATTTAGTTCAGTTGCTATTTCCCAACCCAGGGCGATCGCAACTTTTGTTAAACTTGGAGATGTCTTAGAAAGATTTAATCTTTCGCCCTTCTTTAATTGAATTCCCATCTGGTTTGTCACCTCATGAGTCTGATTGCTTAAAATCGAGGGAAACATTCCTGCTTCCGAATTTCCCCTCGATTGATTTAACTAGGAGCGATCGACCTTTTATCAGGCATACTTATCTACAAAGCTTTGCAAGCCGGAATTGTAACCTTGTCCTACAGCTTGGAACCTCCACTCACCGTCTTTCTTGTAAAGTCTGCCAAACTCTACCGCTGTCTCTCTCGAAAAATCTTCGTCCAAATCGTACTTCGTTACCTCTGTGTTAGTAGTAGTGTCGTAAATCCTGATAAAAGCATTCCGCACTTGACCGAAGTTTTGCCTTCTGGATTCTGCTTCGTGGATAGTTACCACAAACACAATTTCTTGCACCGCCGGATCGACTTTGGTTAAATCGACTGTAACGGTTTCATCATCGCCAAATCCTTCTCCTGTTCGGCTATCTCCCAGATGTATTACAGAGGTGTCTGGCGACTCCTTGTTGTTGTAGAAAACAAAGTATTTTTCGCCGGGGATTTTGCCAGTAGCCCCCAACATAAACACGGAAGCATCTAAGTCAAACGCTGCGCCCGTGTCGGTAGCATTGATATCCCATCCCAAACCAATCCCGGCATTTTTCAGCCCGGGTGCTTCTTTAGATAGATTGATTCTCCCGCCTTTTTCCAAATTGATAGACATTCGCCCTCCTATTCACAACATCACTGGCGTTACTACTAGCAATTATATCAAGTGTTAGAGGAGCTTGACAAATTGCTGCTGGTACTCGTCCTCTGTCATCAGTTCTTGGGTGCTTTCCACTCTGTCTAAAAACACGATTCCATCTAAATGGTCGTGTTCGTGTTGAAAAATTCGGGCCACAAAGTCTGTCAATTCTTGTCGGTGGAGTTTGCCGTCTCTACTGGTGTATTCTATCTCGATTGCCCTACTTCTCGGCACCAAGCCCCGAATCCCCGGAATGCTCAAACAGCCTTCCCAGTCTTTGACTGTCTCTGTTGATGCAGCCACAATCCGGGGATTAATCATCGCTGTGGGTTCCATGTTGGGTGCTTGGGGATAGCGCAGGTTGGGGCGGGATGCGACGATGAACAGACGATCGGACTGAGCCGCTTGAGGGGCGGCAATCCCCACTCCGTTTGCCTGCTGTACTGTACAGATTAAGCTGTCAATCAACTGTTGAATGCGATCGTCCTTAATATTTTCGACAACTTGCGACTGGCGGCGCAGTACAGGATTTCCTAATTGTGAGATTTGCAAGATTTCTGCCATAGTTATTGGTTAGTCGTTATTGGTTAGTCGTTATTGGTTCACTACTTAAAAATAACCATTTCCTTCTTCCTTCTGATGTTCTTCTTGACATCCGTTACATCCGTTACATCCGTTACATAATCCGTTGCCGAACTTCCTTTTTATCGAACTTTTTGAACCGGCAAACTCCCCGTTTTAACAGTCAAATTAACTATTTGCCCGTTGCGGTTGATTTCCATTTGCAACAGACCGCCAACCTTAGCATTTTGTACGAAATCCTGAACAGCTTCCGACTGAATAATCGGCTGATTGTTAATTTTTTGAATCACATCTCCAGCCCGCAAACCTGCCGCTGCAGCGGGAGAAGCAGGAACTACACTAACAATAGCCACACCCCGATCGACTGCAACTCGCAGGCTGCTGGTAGCATTGCTGTTAATTTGCTCCTTAACCTCTGGATTCAGCGTCGCCATTTCAATGCCTAAATAAGCGTGTTCGACTTTCCCCGTCGTAATCAGTTCCTTCGCCACCTGTTGCGCCGCCTGAATGGGAATCGCAAACCCCAATCCTTGAGCACCTTGAATAATCGCCGTATTCATGCCAATAACTTGGCCCGAAGCATTCAGCAGCGGGCCGCCGGAATTCCCCGGATTAATTGCAGCGTCTGTTTGGATAAAACCGATCCGCTTGTCGGGTACGCCCACATCAGAGCTCGATCGCCCCGTAGCGCTAATAATCCCCGCTGTTACGGAATTGTCCAAACCCAAAGGATTGCCGATCGCGATCGCCCATTCCCCAGACAACAGCTTATCCGAATTGCCGATCGGCACCACAGGCAGATTATTCGCCTCAATCTTCACCACAGCCACATCCGTCACCTTATCCGCCCCCAACACCCGCCCCTGAAAGCTGCGGCCGTCCTTGAGAGTTACATTTACGGTATCGGCTCCCTCTACAACGTGAGCGTTAGTGAGAATCACGCCGTCGGCACCGATCGCAAAACCCGAACCAGTACCCCGTTCGATTCCGCCCCGGCCGCCCGAATTCGGTTCTATGCCCAAAAAATCTTCCGGCGACAGCCCTCTATTTCCCGGCTGCACCCGGCGCGAAGCATCGATCCTAACCACTGCCGGGCCAACTTTTGCCACCGCAGCCACAATAAAATTCACATTAGTTCCGTCGCCTGACAAGGAAGCAGGGGGCAAAACTTTGCTAACTCGATCCTTTGTACTACGAGGCAGTTGCAATTTCGGTTCCAGCGCCCTTTGTCCAGAATCCCCAGAATTTGCACGAAATTGAGAAACCGTCAGACGATCGCCCAACATGGCGGCCCCGGCTCCCGTTACCAGCAGCAATATGTAAATTGCCGGTTGCTTCCAAAATTTGCCAGTAGAACTCTTCATGGCCACGTTTTTAGGCTTTCCTGCCAAATCTAAATATTTGCTGAACAGCTCCCCGATACCTGGTTTGGGCTGCAGAGCCGCAAAAATTTTGGCGATCGGCAGACTCCCTTAAACTTTAGCATCTGACGACTAAACTCTCTAGAGTAGAATTAATATCTTGAATGCCGATCGGCAGAGGTGAGCAGTGGACATTCCCCTCGAAAGTCTGTGGAATCAGATACTTGAACGTCTCCAGGTACAACTGAGCAGACCTAGCTTTGAGACGTGGATCAAAACTGCTAGAGCCGAACAACTCGAAAATAACTGTTTGATCGTGAGCGCCCCCAATCCCTTTGCTCGCAATTGGTTGCAAAAATATTACAGAGAAATCCTTGCCGATGCAGTCGCAGAAATTCTGGGCTATCCCGTAGACATTTACTTGACAATTGCCGGAGGAAACGAAACAGGCGGCAGCAGCGACTCGGCCATAATTTGGCCCTCCCCCATCGCCGATGTCCCGGAAAGCCACTCGCTTCACCCCCCCAAACCCGCCAATTTAAACCCAAAATACCTATTTTCCCGCTTTGTCGTCGGTTCCAACAACCGCATGGCTCACGCGGCTTCCCTCGCGGTAGCCGAGTCTCCGGGCCGAGAATTCAATCCCCTATTTTTGTGCGGTGGCGTCGGTTTGGGCAAAACTCATTTGATGCAGGCGATCGGTCATTATCGCTTGGAAATTGACCCCAACGCCAAGATTTTTTACGTTTCTACTGAGAAATTTACAAACGATTTAATCGCCGCAATTCGCAAAGACAGTATGCAAACTTTCCGCGATCATTATCGGGCCGCAGATGTTTTATTGATAGATGACATCCAATTTATTGAAGGCAAAGAATACACTCAAGAAGAATTTTTTCACACTTTTAATACTTTGCACGAAGCCGGGAATCAAGTAGTTTTAGCTTCAGACCGCCCGCCGCAGCAAATCCCCCGCCTGCAAGAGCGTTTGTGTTCCCGATTTTCGATGGGATTAATTGCCGATATTCAATTGCCCGACTTGGAAACTCGGATGGCAATTTTGCAGAAAAAAGCCGAGTATGAAAATATGCGGCTGCCGCGAGATGTGATTGAATACATTGCTTCTAGTTACACTTCCAACGTGCGGGAATTGGAAGGTGCTTTGATTCGGGCGGTAGCTTATCTTTCAATTACCGGTTTGCCGATGACCGTGGAAAATATCGCCCCGGTTTTGAATCCGCAAACTGAAAGCGTAGAGGCAACGCCAGATGCAGTAATTGCAGTTGTGGCTGAGGAGTTTGATGTTTCTGTTGAAGATTTGAAAGGCATTTCCCGCAGGCGAGAAATTAGTTTTGCACGTCAAATAGGGATGTATTTAATTCGGCAGCATACTGGTTTGAGTTTGCCGAAAGTTGGCGAAGTGTTCGGCGGAAAAGATCACACGACTGTGCTTTACAGTTGTGACAAAATTGCTCAGTTGCGGAACACTGACCCGAATTTGGCTCAAACTTTGCGTCAGTTGAGCGATCGAATTAATGTTGTCAGTCGCAAAACTTCAGAATAAGTCAGTTGTCAGTTGTCAGTTGTCACAGCAATGACTCTATGCAGCGATTTCAAGTCCGCATCATCGAAGGAGTAACTCTCCGATAACAGACAATCTCTATGCGTAGCAGCTTGCCTGTGGAAAAACCTGTGGAAAAGTTGCCCTCCCTTTGTGGAAAACTTTACTCGATCGCCCGAAACAGTTTTTACACAAAAATGGGCGATCGACCGCACCAGCTTTTCCACAAGTTTTCCACAGGTATTTATTACCTATAAGTGACGCCCAGCAAGCAGTTAGCTTTTTTTTCCACAGTTTCCACAGGGCGATCGACACAAAAATAATTCAATAAATTAAAAAATACTAGCGATCCCTGCACAGCCAACACAGATAGTTCGCGACGCGCGTTAACCTCAGAAACCCGGTTTCTACGAAGATTTCTCGTTTTTACAGGCAAAATTTTGCGTAGAAACCGGGAATAAGCGCCCTATGGTTAACCCCTACACACAGAAAAACCGACCCGCTGGCTTTCTGTGATACGATTTGTTTCTGTTTCAAATCCGGTTAATTAACCTTCCTACCATGAAATTGGTTTGCACCCAAAGTGACCTCAACGCCAACCTCTCGTTGGTAAGTCGGGCCGTTCCCTCCCGCCCGACACATCCGGTACTAGGCAACGTGCTCTTAGTAGCGGATGAGGAAAATCAGCGGGTTAGCTTGACAGCTTTCGATCTCAGTTTGGGCATTCGTACCAGCTTCGCAGCAGAAGTAACAGGCGGCGGCAGTTTTACCATACCCGCTAAATTACTCAACGATATTGTTTCGAGACTCCCCGATGGAGAGATTACTTTAGAAGACGAAGCCGGAGACACCGTAGCATATCTCACTTGCAGTTCTGGCAGCTACCAAGTTAGAGGCATGGGCCCCGAAGAATTCCCAGAATTACCCGCCATCGAAGCCGGAACAATCCTCAAATTGCCACCCGAAGCCTTGATAGAAGGACTCAAAGGAACTTTATTTGCTACTAGCCCCGACGAGGCAAAACAGGTACTTGCAGGCGTGCATTTAAAGGTATTGCAAGATTGCTTGGAATTTGCAGCTACAGACGGCCACAGATTGGCCGTAGTTCAAACTGCAAATGAAAAAGCTGAAGGCGAAGAAACCCAAGAAGAATTTGAGGTGACAGTCCCCGCTAAAGCATTGCGGGAAGTAGAAAGAATGCTGGTCATGCGACAGTGGACTGAACCTGTAACCCTGCATTTTGAACACGGTCAAGTAGTGTTTGAGTGGGCAGACCAGCGGCTGACAACCCGCACCTTGGAAGGGCAATATCCCGCATACCGGCAGTTGATTCCGCCCTCCTTTGAGCGGCAAATTACCTTAGAAAGGCGATCGTTCTTAGCAGCAGTAGAAAGAATTGCCGTGTTTGCAGACCAAAAAAATAATATTCTCAAATGCAGCATCGACGAGGAGAATCAGGAAATTACTTTGTCTGTAGATGCTAAAGATGTCGGCTGTGGTAAAGAGTCAATGCCCGCACAGATTTCGGGAGATAGCATAGATATTGCTTTCAACGTGAAATACTTAATTGACATTTTGAAAACTGCTCAGTCTCCCGAAATTCAACTGCAATTAAACGGTGCTCTTGCACCTGTAATTTTTCAGCCTTTAGGCGGAGTCAATGCTACATTCTTGGTGATGCCAGTTCAGCTTCGAGCGTAACAGTAGCGTAACAGTAGGGTGCGCAATGCGCACCTTACCTAAATCCGTGTATCCGTGTCCTGCATTCCCTCTTCCATCCATTCGTTAGTATCCCTTACATCCGTTACACTCATCGGTTGCCGGACTTCCTTCAAATCAACGGCAACAAAATTTCAAATTCAGTACCTGTACCGGGAGTAGAATGCAAATTTAACTTGCCTTTATGCTTTTCCGTAACAATTTGATGGGTAATTGCCAACCCCAAACCAGTACCTTTGCCAGCGGGTTTAGTGGTGAAAAATGTCTCAAAAATCCGCCGTTGAATTTCTGGCGGAATTCCCGGTCCGTTATCGGCAATTCTGATTGCTATCCAAGCGTTATTTTGATTTTTTGCCCCTGCTTCTGGGCAGAAGTCGCCGTTTTGGCTGGCGGATGATAGCGGTTTTGCATTTTGTCGATCGCCCATAACATAATTTTGAATTAATTCCGAATTTACGCAGTCTCCGTCACAACTGTTTATTACCTCGGTTTCAATAGTAATCGCAGGCATAAAACCTTTTTCTTCTTTTACCTCTTCCAAAGCGTCGATTGCATTGCTGATAATATTCATAAATACCTGGCTCAACTGACCAGAGTAACACTTGACTAAAGGCAAATCTCCATAGCTTTTAACTACTTCAATTCCGTACTTGAGACGGTTTTTCATAATTAGCAGCGTACTGTCAATACATTCGTGGATGTTAGCTTGTTTCAAATGGGTTTCGTCCATGTGAGAAAAGGTGTGCAGGCTGGTGACGAGTTCGGTCAGCCTCTGCGATGAAACTTTCATACTTTTGAGAATTTCTACCCAATCTTCTTGCAAAAAATCAAATTCTATGTGTTTTTTGAGTTGGTCAATTTTTTCGCTGTTACCCACAATTTGTTCGTAAGCAGATAGCAACTCCATGATGTCTTTCGAGTAGTTAGACAAAAAGCCTAGATTTCCGCTGATGCAGGTGACGGGATTTCTAATTTCGTGGGCGACTCCAGCTACCATCTGTCCCAAACTCGCTAGTTTTTCGGTTTGAATTAGTTGAGATTGAGTTTGCTGCCTCAGCAATTTTGTTGCTAGTTCATGAATATTGGATTGCGCTACTAACAGTTCGTGCACGTCTAGCAAACTATAAGTTTGAGGTGACAATTGAACCACAATCGGTTCGTAAAGCAGTTCTTTCGATCGCAACAGCGACTTCCTGGCTGCATCCACGATTAAAGTATTGCTGGGAAAAATTAAACTCTCAGTTTCGGCAAAGCGGTACAAAGCCCTCACTGGTCGCTTTAAAAATAATTCTCGCCCAAAAGGACGGCTGATAAATTCTAAAAATCTCCGCCGGGAAATCATGCCGGCAAATTCACCTTGATGGGTCACAATGACTCCCGGTAACAGCGGATTAGCTTCTAACATCTGAGAAATTCGCATTCCCCAATCCGTAGCTTCTACCTGAAAATCGTACAGCGACAATTGTTGGAGAGTAGAGTCTAAACAAAGTTCTCCTAGGTCAGCCTCGGAGATGGGTTGGACTGGTCTTTCTACGCAGGAGGTATTCAACATAAATTCATCAGTACGCTTTTTTGGGGTTCTATTTGCTAGCAGACATTCAGCTACCAAAGGTCAGCAGGTGAGTTGCTGAGTGCTTTGACCGGCATCTCCTGGCAAACTGCATTTTAAATTACACAAAAAACTGACTGTAGTAAGAAAAATTTTACCACTTAAAGTATTAGGCAATATTAAGTATCACCGATATAAATGCGCCCTGGCTAGGCCTGACTTTATTTTATACTGACTTGAGGGGTATTAACGCTTGGTTCGACTATTTAATTATTCATTAACCTGGAATTCTGGTCTTAACCTATTTTTAATAATAAGGTTACATTTTTCCAAAATATAATAAAGTGACAATAGAGGAAAATCGGAATTGCCCGATCGCCCGCCTCGCGGTCGAATGTACCCGTGGGTGCGCCTCCCTGAGTTTTAGGTCGCACTATAACCGCGATGGTGTCCCCCCCCACCAGCTACGGCCTTTGATACTCAAGACAACGGAGGACACGGGAATGCCGTTTCCCTACCCCAAAATAATCACTTTTTTTCGATGAAAGATCTAACCATCGGCTGCCGATTAATTGTAGGGAAACGGCCAGGCGCGGTGTCCTGACTGTGGGTAATATCAATTCCGATGCCACCGAATTAGAGATCGGGTAGAAAAATTGAGTGTAATTCAAACAACTTTAACCCTTCCAAATCATTCACAAGCTAGCATTGATTAAATTATAAACTCTACTAATTCCAGCCAAGAAAAGGCTTGATTAAATTTAAAAATTAATCATATACCATGGTGAAAATTAGGGACGGATATATATTGTACGCCATATCTATAGGGAAACGGTACGGCCGTGTCCTTACCAGGCTCTGCGACTTTTAAGGATGGCTATAAGATAGAGGATTGTAAGAAAAAAGTTTCAACTGAATCTTAACTTAGTGCTGTGCTTTGGTATGATCGACAGGGGGTTCTGCCAAAGACGTGTAACTAAATAGCAATTTACCAGTAGGTGATCGATGCAACCCGCCCTCACGAATCAGTTAAACAATGCTTTTACCCTTTTTCTCAGCTTGTTAGTAGAAGCAATACCTTTTCTGCTGCTGGGAGTTTTATTCTCAGGTTTGCTGCTGGGGTTTGTAGACGAACGCAAACTCGTATCCCGCATCCCGCGAAACCCGCTACTGGGGGCTTTGATGGGCAGTTCGATCGGCTTTTTGTTTCCCGTGTGCGAGTGCGGTAACGTGCCCGTAGCCCGCAGGCTACTGATGCAGGGAGTGCCCGCACCAGCCGCGATCGGCTTTTTGCTTGCGGCCCCCACCATCAACCCCGTGGTAATTTGGGCGACTTGGACGGCATTTCGCGATCAGCCAGAAATTGTAGTTTTGCGGGTGGTATTTTCCCTAGTCACAGCCACAATTATCGGCTGGGTGTTCAGCACCCAAAAAGACTTGCGACCTCTGCTGCAACCTGCTGTAGCCCGCGCTATCCCTCTACCAAAACCAGAGTTTTCCGAACAAGAGCTCGTCCAAGCCAACACTCCGCTGCTGTTGCAGTCGGGAACTTTTATGCTCGGTCAGCCGGGGGGGGCGGTGCCGATCGAATCTTTGCTACAAGACGACTGGAAGCCATTACAAACAGGCCAAACAGGAAAAACCTCGAAACGTTCCTCGATGTTCCACCGCGTTTCTAAAGAGCGTCTGCGCCTGCTTTTAGATACTATGGTACAGGAGTTGCGCGAATTGGGAGGAGTGTTGGTAATCGGAAGTGCGATCGCAGCCATCATTCAAGTTGGCGCACCCCGCGAACTAATTCTCAACCTCGGCCAAGGCCCCGTTTCCTCAATTCTCGCCATGCTGCTATTAGCCGCTGTCGTATCGATTTGTTCTACAGTAGATGCCTTTTTTGCCCTGTCTTTTGCTTCCACATTTACCAGCGGTTCGCTGTTAGCCTTTCTCGTTTTCGGCCCGATGATTGACCTCAAAGGCATAGGTTTAATGCTGTCAATTTTTAAAAGTCGAGCCGTAGTTTACATAATTGTCTTGGCAGCTCAGTTAACCTTTTTGATGACCCTCGGTGTTAACTTGCATTTAGGTTAATAAATTAGATATGACATATAAATAATACCCGTTGCTATTTTCCAGGACATTGATTCACGACTGTACTCACGGATATACGGGTAGCTGTTTTTTCAATCTTTGTTCTTCCTTATTTCGTCTTATTCTTTCTTTTTATTCCTTCAAACTCTCTCTTCCCAATTCTCAATGACTCTTACAAAATGAATCTTAAAAAAATTAGCCCCTGGCTGGACGCCCTAGCTATCTTAGCGTGGGGAATACTGCTCCTCAAATATTGGATTACAGGCAAATTAAGCATTCTCATTCACCCCAATTACTTTGGCTTGACTTTAGCGGGAGGAATCGGCTTAATGGTTATTGGCGGGTTAAAAACTTGGGAACTCGTAAAACTCGATCGCACCACAAAGCAATCGCGAACATCACTAGCAAATAAATCTCTCAGAATTACAGAAGTTGAACACGTTACTTTGTTTCCCCCCAGCATCGGCAGTACCTTAATGTTGAGCGTCGCATTAATCGGTTTACTAACAACGCCACGCACTTTTACCAGCCAGACAGCATTAGAACGAGGTCTCACTGAATCCCTGCCAATCACCAGACTGCAACCCCAAGAATTTCGCAATACTACAAAACCCGAACAGCGATCGCTCGTCGAATGGGTGCGACTGTTAAATTTCAATCCAGAACCCGATACATACAGAGGTCAAAACGTCAAAGTTCAAGGATTTGTAATTCATCCCCCCAACATAGCAGAACAATATATGTGGATCGGGCGTTTTATCATTACCTGCTGCGCGGCCGACGCCTATCCCATCGGGTTGCCGGTAAAATTACCGATCGGTCAAAGCCGCACCGCCTTTGCCCCAGACAGTTGGCTAGAAATAGAAGGAGAAACGATCGTAGAAGAACTCCAAGGCAAGCGCAAATTAATCATTCAAGCATCCTCCCTCCAACCAATTCCCGAACCCAAAAATCCTTATGATTATTAGGTATGGAGGAAGTATGAGATTCTATTTTACATTTATTTCCAGATGGGCACTGAGAACCCCTTCTCCGTATACAAATAAAGATACTGTACAGTCAGCTATAAAAGTGGCAGCAGCATCCTGTAGGAGTTGCAAATAACAAATTCAGCAACTACACTCGTAATTAGGAAATAAATTCTGAGTATATGTCATCCGAAAAAAAATTAGCTATCAAAGGTGCTGTTTGGACGATCGCAAGTTATGGAAGCAGTCAAATTATCCGATTTGGTAGCAACCTAATCCTGACGCGCCTGCTTTTGCCTGAATTATTTGGTCTAATGGGTCTAGCCTACGTTTTCATCGTAGGCATTAACTTATTCACAGACATAGGTCTGGGCCCAAGTATCATTCAAAACAAGCGCGGGGACGAGCCTCAATTTCTCAACACTGCTTGGACAATGCAAGTTATTCGCAGCTTGTTTGTCTGGTTGTGTTTAATTCTAATAACCTGGCCAGTTACTCAATTCTATGAAGAACCCCGTCTGATGTGGTTGATTCCAGCCATAAGTATAAATACCCTAATAGGAGGGTTTAAATCGACTTCCGTATCCACCCTAGAACGCAAAATGAGCGTTAAGGAAGTAGTGCTTTTTGAGTTGGGTACGCAGATAATTTCTACTACAGTGATGATTGTGTGGGCTTTCTTCGATCGCAGCATTTGGGCGATCGTTGTAGGCGGCTGGACTGGAGCTGTAGTGGAGTTAGTATGGAGCCATTTTTTGATTCCCGGCAAGTCAAACCGCTTTGCTTGGGATAAAGAAGCCGTAAAAGAAATATTTTCTTATGGCAAATGGATATTTTTGTCTACGATTTTATTTTTTCTGTGTTCTCAAGCCGATCGACTCATTCTCGGGAAAATATTTACTTTAACACTGTTGGGCATTTACGGCATCGCTTTTACCCTGGGGGATATGCCGCGCCAAGTCATCATCGCCATTAGTGGCCGGGTGATTTTTCCCTCGATTTCTATGCTAGCCACGTTGCCGCGGGAGGAGTTGCGCGCCAAGATCCTGAACAACCGCAAGTTAATTCTAATACCATTAGCCGTAGGTTTAGCAATTTTTGTGAGCTTCGGAGATCAGTTAATTTTAATACTCTATCGGAAAGAGTATGCGGCGGCTTCTTGGATGATGCCAATCTTGGCTTTAGGTATCTGGCACACCACCTTGCACAATATGATGGGTTCTTGTCTGTTAGCCGTAGGAAAGTCTCAGTACGCAGCTATGGGTAATCTGCTGACTTTTGTGAATCTATGTATAACTATACCGCTGGGATACCACTTAAAAGGTAATTTAGGTGCCGTGATTGCTGTAGCTCTCGGCGACCTTCCTACCTATGCAGTAACTAACTACGGTTTGTGGAAAGAAGGACTAACTTGTTTTTGGCAGGATATTCAATTAACAGGGCTGTTTATAGGGGTGCTAGCCACTCTAATTTGGTGTAGAGTGGCTTTTGATTTTGGTCTGCCAATCGATAAAATATCACCGATGGATTTAATTCCCATCAATCAACTGTTTAAGTAAAGGAAAAGGAGATTTTCTATATGTCAGCCGAACCCAATACAAGAAGAAAAGTAATTCACTTTATCTTTTTACAAATTGCTCTGTTTCAAGAAATATTGCGAGTGAGCAGGAGGTATGCTAAACTGATGTTCTTTTATCAAAGAAATAGCATTATAAATTTATTTAAACAAATCGAGCAACCCGAAAAAGAACGTCCCAAAGTCTTTGCTGCTGTCGCACACATTACATCCGTTGAAGAATCTAACAATCCAGAAAAAGGCGCAGAAAAAATAGAGAGACTCAGGCACACAATAGATGGACTGTTGACGAGTTTTGCTCATTGCGACCTGAGTATTGCTATCCAAACTCTACCGAACAGGCACGTTACAGCCTACTTACCTGAATATCAAATTAAGTGCATTCAGATACAAGAAGGCCCTGAATGCGATCCCATGTTTGTAGAGTTTAGGCTTCAGGAAGAATTTGTCGAAAGAGTAGAAAAATTTGACTGGTTTTTATTCATAGAAGATGACATTGTTTTGTATGATGCTTTCATTCTAGAAAAATTAGAAAAATTTAACCTACAAAGCGGGTATGAGAATGCTATTCTTTACCCAAACCGTTTTGAAATGTATCAAGGAACCAAGAGATATATTGATTTGACAATAGATGCGCAGCTATCATGGAATCAGCTATCTAGTGTAAAGATAGAAGGTGTAAAATTTGCTGAGTTTAGCAATCCTCATTCAGCATTTTACTGTTTGTCAAGAAAGCAGATGAAAGAGTGGATGAAATCAGGTCGGCTCTTTAAAGATCAAGTAGTGAATGTCGGGCCTTTAGAGAGTGCAGCGACTTTTTGTATTTTGGAATGTTTCTCAATCTATAAGCCTCACCCGTCAAACTTAAACTATTTTGAGGTCAGACATTACGATAGCAAATATTCTAAGCTGTATCCCGCACCAGAATCGCCATATACACTGTCAGCAGTTAATAATATTTCCAACCCCCTAATCGTCAAGGATTCGTGAAAGGTATCTAAGTAGGGGTCATGATTATTAGGAGGATGGGTAGAGCGCCAGGGTTAACTCTCAACCTATAAAATAATTAGCGATTTGAGATTTAATCTCAAATAGTCCTGGACGCAACTGGCACAATTGTAGGGCGATCTACTGTCCTCAAATCCTCTCTCGATCGAGCAATTTTTAGCTCTGAGGCATCCTAAAAGGTAAAACTCAAATTTCACATCTCCACTCGGTTGATACTGTTGAAAGTGCCCCAGAATCCACGGATTTAAGCTCGTGAGTTTAATTCAGTCCTGGAGGCATCAACACTTTCAGAAACCGAGTTAGTGACCGACATACTTCGTTGCAGCCCTTCTCGCTGGTAAAAAAAACCGTTTCAGAGGGTCGGGAGTACGCCCAAGACAGTAAAATTTAAGAGGGAAAATTTGGCAGTTGATTTTCAGCAGAAAGTAGGAGAGAAAGATTTGTGAGTATTTTTAAGAAAAAAATTAATCCTTCACCTTTCGCTAATCTGCCATTCAAACAGCCGATCGACCGCACGGCCATCTTGCTCATGCTAGTGCTGAGCGTCTTAATCGGACTGCTGCTGCTGAGCGGCGATCGCACAGCACCCAGAGTGCGAGAATTTACCTGGGAAAACAAACAAATCGGCGCCGAAGATACCGGCTTTATCCTCACATTCTTTCGGCCGATGAACCAGTCCACCGTCGAGGAAAACTTAAAGCTAGACCCCCCCCTCCCCGGTAAATTTAGTTGGGCTGGAAGACGCATGGCTTACACCCTCAAAGATCCAGCACCCTACGGCGTTACCTACACAGTCAAACTCGCTGGAGCAACCGACAAGTATTTCGGAGAAAAAAACCAAAATAAAGGAACGCTAATGCAACCGTTTAGCAGTTCCTTTCGCAGCCGCGATCGAGCTTTTGCTTACATCGGCGTCCAAGGCGAAACAGAAAGCAGATTAATGCTAGTCAATCTCACCAGCAGCGACTCAAAACCGATACCGCTGACTCCCAAAGATTTAGTTGTCACCGATTTTAAACCCTATCCCGACAGCGATCGCATTTTATTCTCAGCCACCGATAGATCGATCGCCCGTAGTGGTGCCACCCTAAATCAAGAACTATTCACAGTCACCACCGGCCTCAACCCCCAATCGGATTCAGGAACTCAACAAAAATACCCAGCCGGTAGAATCGACAAACTATTAGATGCCAAAGATTACCAAAACCTCAAATTCGACCTCTCAGCCGACGGAAAAATCATAGTTGTCCAGCGCGTCAACCGCCGCAATCCCGGCGATTTCAGTCCTTGGATTTTGGAAGAAAAACAGGCGCCCAGACCCTTGGAAAATGAACAAGGCGGAGATTTTATGATTCGCCCCGACAGCAAATCGATGGTAATATCTCAAAAACAAGGATTAGCGATCGTCCCCCTCAAACCCGAAGCAGACCCAGTAGAATTTTTGCCAAAATACGAACAAGTATTGGGCATGGCCCGGGACAACTCTGCCGCCGCCTATGTTAAATACAACAGCGACTTTACTCGATCGCTTTTCATCTTAGATAACCAAGGTGTAGAACAAGAAATATTGCGTATTCCCGGCAGCATTATGGCCGTTTATTTCGACCCCCGCAAAAACCAAGACAACCAAGTTCAGCGTCTCTACTGTTTGTTAGCCCAACGCCTCAAAACAGAAAGCTATAAAGAACAGCCTTTCATCGCCACCATCGACCTCAAAAAAGAAGGTACTCGTTTGGTAGGAACCATCAAACCGCTGCTGATTTTGCCCAACCAATTAGATACCCAAATCAGTTTATCTCCTGACGGTCTGGCATTAATTTTCGACCAATCAGTCACAGCAGCAACTCCCTCAGCAGCAGACAGTCCCCGCAACGATAGCGGACAGTCGATCGCCACCAGCCGCCTCTGGCTGCTACCCTTAGTAGAAATACCGACAGACGGTTCTCCCGCAAAACTACAGCCCGAAGAACTTCCCTTTGCCGGCTATCACCCCCGCTGGCTACCATAAACCAATTTGAGATTTAAGATCGCACTGCTGACTAATGACTGGTGACTAACCTAAAATCTAAAATCTAAAATCTAAAATCATTATGACTCCCGAAGAAATTAGCAATAGCCTTAAAGACTTATTTGGTGACAGTGTTGAGATGCCTGCTGCCACTTCTTGGCAAGTAGAAACCCCCAATTTTCGCCTGTTAGTCCTCCTTTCAGAAGACGGGAGTTGGCTGCGGATTTTGCTGCCGATCGCCGATGCCCAGGAAGCTCAACCATTTCTTGATAAACTGCTAGAAGCTAACTTTGACACCACCCTCGAAACTCGCTACGCCTTACATCAAAACGTTTTGTGGGGAGTATTTCAGCACAGTTGTGCCACACTCGCGACCGCCGATTTCTCAGCCGCCGTCGCCAGACTGCTGGCTTTGCAAGAGAGAGGTTTGTCTGACTTTTTCGGCGGTTTGATAGAAAGCCGCATCCGTCAAATCATCAAAGCTGCGAAGGCGCAGGGACAGTCTGTGGAAACTACCCTTCAGACTTTAGACCGTTTCTACGCAGAGGGATTGATGGGTGAAATGGAACTAGGGCGAGAGTCTCGCGAAAATACTCTCGCGGCTTGGCGGTATCAGCTAGAACGCCTCTGGCCGGAGGTGGAACCCTAAGAAGACGATTGGAGACGGCAGATGGCAGGTGGCAGATGGCAAAAAACTGACTACCATCGAGGTTGGAAGTTGCTTAAAGTTGCATTTCTTTTGAGTGGTATGGCCACCGCCAATACGGTTAGAACGTTCTTAATTGCACAAACCCTTGCGGAACATAGCTTCTTCCTTCTCTCGCGACGATAACTAAAGCCTTCCATCCGTTACATTCGGTTACATCCGAAGAAAGCGAATCCGTGGCCGAACTTCTTTCTGCTGTACAATCTGCCGATTGTTGCTTGGACCACAGTCTTGACGATACCGTTGGAACCTCAAGCCCCTTGGACGATGGCTGATCCGGGCCCTCCAACCCTCGAAGGATGCCCGTATATTCACTGATAAGCCGCTGGCGGTTCTCCAATTCCCTTCTATCACTAGAAAAATGGTATAATTTATCACAATAATTAATTATAAATATTAAAAATTTTCGGAAAACACGCGATCGCAGGTATATCATGGTAAAAAGTTTACAGATGAACTCCGTAAGATCCACAAAAGCTTCGATCGTTTAACATTGATTGAGAAACAAAACCTTTAGCACACAATGCTAGTGTAATCGGGTTAGGCTACCGGGTACTATTCTAATTTAACAAACTAGCAACTACCCTCTTCCAATTACCCATTACCAATTAATAGCAACTTAAGTTATCCATCTATACAACATTTAACAGGGGTTTCATCTATGTTTGCTGTGCGTGAGACTAGCTCGGAGTTATCAGTGTTGCATATACCTGAAATTTGTACTTGGAACATCTCCTTAGAATCAACTCTCGTAGACCTGCCCCTCTACAACTGCCAAATTGAATTAACTCAACAGGCAAAAGAAGTAGCCCAGGCTTTTGAAAAAAATTCCATGCTTCCCGGCGTTATTTTGACAGAGGGGGGTAATTTTGTCGGCATAATATCCAGGCGTCTATTTTTTGAAAAAGTTAACCGCCGCTACGGATTAGAAATGTTTTTCAAGCGACCAATAGAGGTATTATACAAGTTTTCTAAGCCAGAGCCGCTGATACTTCCCGGCAGTAAATTAATAGTAGAAGCCGCCGAGGAATCGCTTTACAGGTCAGGAGAATTAATTTACGAACCTGTAGTAGTGGAAGTAGCGCCTCAGAGCTACAAACTCTTAGACGTACACCAATTAATGGTTGCTCAATCAAGAATTCATCAATTAACAAATAAGTTGCTCCACAAACAAACCCAAGCCAAACTCATCCAAACAGAAAAAATGGCTAGTTTGGGGAGAATTGTAGCAGAAGTAGCCCATGAAATCAGAAATCCGCTGAACTGTATTTGGGGAAATTTAACTTTTCTGCTGTCCTATTTTGAACACTTGCTTCAGCTCATGTCGGTTTATGAAGAAGAATATTCGGAACCATGTCCCCGAATTGACGCTCTCAAAGAAGAAATTGAATTTGATTTTTTACAAGAAGATTTACCTATCACCTTAGAAGGGATGGAGTTGGGGGCCTCGCAATTGCTAAAAATAGTTAACGGGCTGCACCACTTCTCTCATATGGACGAGACAAAACCAGTGGAGACAGACATTCACGAATGCGTGGAGATGACGCTGTTAATATTGAAAAACCGCTTTAAAAATAGCATAGCAGTGGTTAAAAATTACGGCGAACTGCCGCTAGTAAGCGGCTACTCCGGTCAGTTGAGTCAGGTGTTTTTGAATTTGTTAGTTAATGCTCTAGACGCCCTGACAGAGTACGCAGCCGATCGAGAAATGCACACCCAGTGCCCGGACAACTGGCAGCCCCAAATCGAAATTACCACTAAAGTCATAGAAACCGAACACGGCAAGCGGGTGGCAATTTGCATTGCCGATAACGGGCCCGGCATTCCTCCAGAAAATCACCAGCAGATATTTGACACCTTTTTCACCACTAAACCAGCAGGCAAAGGCAGCGGTATGGGGCTGGCTATCTGCAATCAAATCGTCACAGAAAAGCACGGCGGCCAACTCAAATTGCGATCGCAACCAGGTAAGAACACTGAATTTGAAATTCTCCTGCCTATAGTTGGCACAACATGATTAACTCAAGAATATTCTCGGTTGTTCGCTCCTGCGTTGAAGTGATAGGCTAGCTTAGTAGTAGGTTCTCAATTCACTTTCCCAGCGTTTCGGCAACTAAAAGTTCCAGTGGCAAATAAATTCAGTTCTAAACTCATTAGCCCTTCACTCTCCGAAGGCAGCCATCAAGACCTTTCCCTAGAGTCTACCCTCTGGGATTTGCCCCTGTATGACTTTCAGGTTAAATCGAGCTGCTTGGCCGTGGCAGTTGCCGAAATGTTTGAACAGCATCCCCTAGTGCCGGGAGTCGTCTTGATGGAAGCAGGAGAGTTTGCGGGGATGATATCCCGCAGGCAACTGCTGGAATATTTGCTTAAACCCCAAGGCCCAGAGCTATTTTTGCACCTACCGCTAAAAGTTCTCTACAGTTACGCTCGCGTCGAAATATTATTAGTCCCAGAGAGTACAACCATTTTGGCAGCAGCTCCACAAGCTCTGCGTCGATCGCCCGAATTGCAGTCAGAACCGATCGTCGTCCAAATAGACTCCCAATCTTACCGACTCTTAGACCCTAACGCACTAAACATCGCCTACTGGCAAATTCGCGGCATAGAAACTCAAGTCCGCTACGAAAGAGCCCAAACTCAAATGATTCAAAGCGAAAAAATGGCTAGTTTAGGGCGTTTAGTCAACGGAGTCGCCCACGAAATTTTAGATCCGGTAGGCTTTATCTGGGGGAATTTAACCTACGTAAGCGACTACAGCAAAAACTTGATGGAGTTGC
The DNA here is from genome assembly GCF_036701245.1 of Microcoleus sp. Pol14D4. Classification (NCBI taxonomy): domain Bacteria; kingdom Bacillati; phylum Cyanobacteriota; class Cyanophyceae; order Oscillatoriales; family Microcoleaceae; genus Microcoleus; species Microcoleus sp. Pol14D4. The sequence continues at coordinate 947 of NZ_JAUBQM010000057.1, read as the reverse complement.
TCTCAGTTTACGACGCATACTGTACCGAACCCCCGCCGCAAATAGCACGGCTCAAAGAAGAGATCGACTATGACTTTTTGCAAAACGATTTCCTCCGAACTGTTGCCAGCATCAAATCAGGAGCGGAACGTTTGAGCAAGCTGGCAAGCAGTTTGCAAAACTTTTGCCACATAGACGATGTTTATCCCAAACCAACCGACTTGCACGCCAACATAGACAGCATACTTTTGCTGCTCAAAAGTCGTTTGACCAGGGAAATCCAAGTAGTGAAAAACTACGGCTACCTGCCACCAGTGCCGTGCTATGCAGGACAGCTAAACCAAGTATTTATGAATATCTTAACCAATGCTATTCATACATTAATTAATGAAGCAGTCGGTCAAGAATTGGCGAAGGAGTTCAAAGGTGGAGGGTTCAGAGACGGCGATCGCCAGCCTAAAATTGAAATCACAACTCAAGTCTGCTGTCCCGAACCTGCGCCGGATTTAGATAAACTTCATGTTCGCTGGGTTTCGATTTGCATAGCCGATAACGGGCCAGGAATGTCACCTAGCAAGTACAAAAAAATTATAGAATCATTTTCTACGGAAAAACGCGCCCTCAAAGAAACCAGTTTAGCAGTTAGCTATCAAATAGTGACGGGCAAACACGGCGGTGCATTCAGAATGCGATCGGAGTTAGGCAGCGGCACTGAATTTGAAATTTTGTTACCCTTAGCTTAAAGAAGTCAGTTGTCAGTTATCAGCAGTCATTAGTCATTAGCCAGTAGTCAGTAGTTATTGGTTATTAGTTATTGGTTATTCGTTATTAATTATTATGAAACCCACATTCCGCAGATGTGGGTGGAATTTTTTTATCAGTTGTGAAAAGTCTGGGGGGGTGACAACCCGCCCCAAACCCATAGTTAGTAAGGATTGAGCCAACTTGTGGTAAAAAAAGATAGGCAG
>NZ_JAUBQM010000056.1:0-44410 GCF_036701245.1 Microcoleus sp. Pol14D4 | reverse complement strand
CAAGTTACATCATCAAATATTTTTAACTGGTTTACACACTGCTGTTATTGTACCTCATCTTTCTGAGAAAGGCTATATATCATTTTTTTAATTAAAAATTACTTTTATGGCTCTCTAGCAAATTTTGTTGAGAATATGTGAACAAATGACAGAGAATATCTGCCTGCATCAGTCATTTAAGCAGCCTTTGATGAAATATGTGATAGCCGTGCAACTTTATGGATTGCTTCTGTTGAGCAAGTAGGTTACTATATTCAGCAATTTCGCGTTTTATTTCTGTAAGTTCTTGCCCTACAAAATAGGAATATTGAGATTTTTGGCACAATAACCGATAACTTCAAACTCAGCATTTTTGAGAGCACTTTAATAGCTTTCTCGGAACACTGGTCGGGTTTCCCTGACATGAAACTTGCTGTGAGCTATACAAGCTGCTACTCAATATAATATCTTGCCTCAGAGGCTGTGGGCATTTAACCTCGATAACTGTAGCTACGTGTTGCAGTAAGTAGCAGCCCAGAAAATCACGGTGCCCGTAATTGTAAATAATAACCCTGCCTTTGCGCGCAAGCATTCCAGGCAGGGTTATTATGGAGTATTCCGAATTCTCAAGGGTGAAGCGAGGACGCTACTGCCGACTTCGGCTGCCCAGCAGTACACTACTCGCCCAATCGAGTTATTTTAGCGCTGCGTTCGGCCAACATCAGCAGTACATAAATAGTCATTACATAGCCGGCGGCCAGAATGGGAATAATTAGAGGAATATCGCGATAAATCATAATTAGAACCAAAAGTCAAGGACGAGGAGGAGCAGGACAAGTTCAAGACCTACTACATTAAGTCAGCACGCAAGACCATGCCTTGGTTCTGAAGGCTGTTTTTCCATATCAAGCCTGCGGGAACCTTTAGGCGTTCCCGGTCATCAATAATGATTTACTGCTTTACAGATGCTTAAACAGCCTAAAACCATCCACTTGAGCTGCTTTGAGCTACCGTGCACATAAGATGCGCTACTCTTAACTTCTGATAAATTTTAGCTGCGAGGAACTAAAAATCTGTACCAGAAATTTTGGCTGCGATCGACTAACAAGGCTGGCTCTACGAAACTTTTACAGGCACCTAAAAGCTACCTGCCAGTCTGGCTGTACTTAATGTATAGAATTGTTTAAATCCTTAATACCCATAATAACACAGGGTTTCTGGGATTTAGAGATTTTTTGGCAGTGTCCTTAACAATTCGATACAATAGGGGCAACCCCTCTGGCAGCCGGCGACTCGCCTCTGGCAGGCGGGTGACTCCCATCGGGTGGCAGATGACAAATAACTGCCGATCGCCTAGATTTTTCTTTTCTATTGCAGAGAATTACCTTAAAATAAAGATATGATATGTAAAATTTTGTTACTTTACGGCTTGAGTCGGCGTATCCATGATCTCTAGCACTCTCCTATTTTCCTCGGTTGAAGAAGACCTGCGACTGTTGACAGAAAACTTAAAACAGTTAGTGGGTGCCCGTCATCCCATCTTGTACGCGGCTGCAGAATACTTATTCGGCACAAAGGGAAAACGAGTGAGACCCGCAATCGTTCTGTTGATGGCCAAGGCGACTATGCCCGATCGGGAAATCACGGAAAAACACCGCCGGCTCGCTGAAATCACAGAAATGATTCACACAGCTAGTCTCGTGCACGACGACGTGGTGGACGAGTCGGATCTGCGGCGGGGAGTGCCGACGGTTCACAGTCGGTTTAACAACCGAGTGGCAGTATTGGCGGGAGATTTTCTGTTTGCTCAATCTTCCTGGCATTTGGCAAATCTAGACAACCTGCCGGTAGTCAAACTGCTTTCAGAAGTGATTATGGATTTAGCTGAGGGGGAAATTCAACAGGGACTCAATGGATTTGACACCAGCTTGTCGATCGAAGCGTACCTCGAAAAAAGTTATTACAAAACAGCGTCTTTAATTGCCAACAGTTCCAAAGCAGCGGGCTGTTTGAGCGAGGTTTCAGCGGAAATAGCAGACGATTTGTACAACTACGGTCGCAACATTGGTTTGGCATTCCAAATAGTAGATGATATATTAGATTTCACCGCTTCAACGGAAACTTTGGGGAAACCTGCAGGCTCGGATCTCAGAAGCGGTAATCTGACAGCACCCGCACTATTTGCCCTAGAAGAAAAACCTTACTTGGAAGTTCTCATAGAACGCGAATTTGCCCAAGAAGGAGATCTAGAGCAGGCCCTGGCACTGGTAGAAGATTCTAGAGGCATAGAGCGATCGCGAGAACTTGCCACCAATCACGCACAGAAAGCCGTCGAATACTTAGCTGCGCTGCCTCATTCAGAGTCCCGTCAAGCTTTGATTGATTTGGCTGAATACGTTTTGAGCAGACTTTATTAGAGGTTAAAAAGTTACACTTTATTGGTAATGGGGAATTGGTAATGGGTAATTCCCAATGCCTCATGCCCTGTTACCAATTAATAGAAAATTGAGTTGTCTAGGCAATATCCGGCGGTGGAGCCGATCGATACTGTTGCAAGTAAACATTAATTAAACTCTGTACTTGCTCGCGAGGGATTTCCGTCCCGACTTCCTGATTTCCGGGACTTTCAAAAAAAACAATGCTGTCAAGACCTTCCAGAGCTATCATCTGAAATAAAATGTGAGTGACAGGCAAAAGTATCGGTCTGAGGCGATCGCCCCCAGCCGCCGCAGCCTGCGACGCATCTTTAAGACTGTTCCAAGCATAAATCACCCTCTTCTCCCGTCCCGGTTGCTTGAGATTGCTCAAAACCACGATCGCCCAACTTTGGTCTACCGCTTGCAGGATCGAGTATTCGAGGTGCTGTAGCTGTTGGGCAATTAACACCAGTGCCGGGGCGATCGCCTTTAAGATTTGTGGCGTCGAACCGTCGGGCGGAGCTTTTTCGATCAATGCTTGAATCTGTTGGTCTAAATCCATCAGTCAGTTCTTTGATATCTAAAATTAAAAATTTCAGGTTAGCGGGTCCGCATCCAAGTATATATTACCCAGCACTGCCCTATTAAAGATAAGCTGACACCCATCTAAATTTAATATTTTGCAGCCTAGAGTCCTTGTAGCGAGCATTTGGGCAAAAAAATTAAGTGCGTAACAGCTTACACAATGTCATCCCAAAAGTCTAACGGTAGGGTGCTGAGCGCTAGCGCTGTCAAGGCGTGTTAAATCTGAGGCGGATCAAAAGCCGAAAACGGTTATTTCACGTTCGGATTTTGCACGATTAAAGCTATAAAAACTGTTTGGGGGAGTTTGGTTTCAAAATAAAAACGCCCAAAGTTAGTAACCTCATGAGCGGGCTGGGTGTTTATGGCGCACCTTACCCCAGAGGGCGGCTCAAAGGATTTGTTGGCCGTACTCCTATATATCTATTGTTCATATTTATAGTTGGTCGATCGTCCTTGACGCTACCCCAACCTGCCGCTGCACCTCGGCCTCATCAGCTACACCCCTTACTTTTTGGTTGTTAACAATCCCAGAGTTACCTCAAATGTAACGAAATATTACAAGATGACGCTAAAGCTGCATAGAGGCTTGACAGCAAAGAATTAAGCGGCTAATCTGATATACATACCCGGGTAAGTCAATTCACTGTCATATGCAAGAAAAGCAAAAAGTTACATTGTATCTTCCACCAGAACTGCATCGCCAGCTCAAAATCCGAGCCGCAGTCGAAACTGAACCGATGTCATCAATTGCAGAAAGGGCAATTGTCTTCTACCTAGGAAATCCCGAACTGGTTGACGAAGTAGAAGCCTCCTACGGACAAACCCATCGGGTATACAACTGTCCAGAATGCACGGGTTCAGTAGTAATGCGAGATGGAGAACTGGCATCCGTAACAAGTCAGCCGAGCGTATTGGCTGAACAGGAGCTTCCAGTAAAGCAGGTGTCGGGCGTCAGCGCCAGCACGGCCAAACCGGGAGAGGAAGAATTGGTTCCCTGCTAAGAATGCCTTGCTTCCCCAAAAAGCTAAAACTGAAATTTTCAGTAAGAGGGCGAAGGGCAGCATTGAGATTCAGCAAAGATAGCACCGTCTCTAGTGGGTCGAGGACTATGCAAGAAGAGATCAGTATTCTAATCCAAGCTCAATATCCTCTGATCTACCTCGTGACATCCGAGGAAGAGCGGTGTGAGCAAGCAATTTCGACAATAGCTCAAGCAAAACCACAGCGACGAGTATTTATCTGGACTGTAACTCACGGCATTGTGGAGTATGGTCAACCCCGCACCACCACCCAACACAACACCGTCTCGCCAGAGGCAGCAATAGAATGGGTGATCAGGCAGCGAGAACCCAACAGTAACGCTAGCATCTACATTTTCAAAGATTTACATCCTTTTATAGATTCTCCTCCGGTAACGAGGTGGTTGCGCGATGCGATCGCCAACTTCAAAGGAACGCAAAAGACAATTATACTGATGTCTCCTTTGCAGCAAATTCCGATCGAGCTAGAAAAGGAAGTAGTGGTATTAGACTTCGCGTTGCCAGACATGAAGGAACTAAACCAAGTATTGTCTGGTCAGTTGGAGCAAACGAAATCGCGACGCATTACCACAGAAGCGCGAGAAAAACTTTTAAAAGCAGCCTTGGGATTGACCAAGGACGAAGCTGAAAAAGTTTATCGTAAAGCCCAAGTTTCGACTGGGCGCCTCACAGAAGAAGAAGTAGACATAGTTCTTTCGGAGAAAAAGCAATTAATTCGGCGCAACGGCATTCTAGAGTTCATTGAAGAAGACGAAACCCTGGATGCAGTCGGCGGTTTAGAAGAGCTGAAGCGGTGGCTGAGACAGCGTTCCAACGCCTTTACCGAAAGGGCGAGAGAATACGGTCTGCCCCAACCTAAAGGGATGTTAATTCTCGGCGTACCAGGATGCGGAAAATCGCTGATTGCCAAGACCACCTCCCGCCTCTGGGGACTGCCCCTGCTGAGGCTAGATATGGGTAGAGTCTACGACGGCTCGATGGTGGGTCGATCGGAAGCCAACCTCCGCAATGCCCTCAAAACCGCAGAATCCATCTCTCCAGCCCTCCTCTTCATAGACGAACTAGACAAAGCCTTTGCAGGAGGCACTGGTTCGGCCGACTCAGACGGAGGCACATCCAGCCGGATTTTCGGTTCCTTCCTCACTTGGATGCAAGAAAAGACTTCCCCAGTCTTCGTAATGGCAACAGCCAACCGAATCGAGCGGTTGCCGGGAGAATTCTTGAGGAAAGGCCGATTCGACGAACTCTTCTTTGTTGATCTGCCTACCAAAGAAGAACGCCAAGATATATTTAAGATTCACCTGTCAAAGCGGCGTCGGGAAATTACTCGCTTCGATTTAGAGCAACTTTCCAATGTTTCCGAGGGCTTTTCAGGTGCAGAGATTGAGCAAGCGCTAGTAGCCGCAATGTACGAAGCCTTCGCTCAAGATCGAGAGTTTACGCAGCTAGACATCATCGCGGCCATTAAATCTACAATGCCACTGTCTAAAACAATGACCGAACAGGTCACCGCCCTTCGAGATTGGGCTAGACAGCGTGCACGGCCCGCTGCGTCTTCCGTCGCTGAATACCAGCGAATGGAATTCTAAAAGCTTTCTCCTGGTCCAAACAGGAGCAAAGGCTAGCAACAGCTAGCAGTTCGATTCAAGAGCCGCCCAGCGGCACCGTTAAATCCAGACCGTTGTTGTTTCTCTCTCAGTTTTATTAGGAGGAAATCCAATGTCTCACTTTAGCACTCTGCGTACCAAAATCACCGATGCCGAAATCCTGAAAGCTTCACTGCGCGACTTGGGCATTTCAGTCAAGTCAGAAGCTGATGTTCGTGGCTATAACGGTCAGCGCGTTCGCTCCGACATCGTAGCGATTCTCGAAGGCGAATATGACCTCGGTTGGTCTCGCAATAGCGATGGTTCCTTTGACCTGATTGCCGACCTCTGGGGCGTCGCCAAAAAACACAATCAAACTGAGTTAATCAACTCCATCAACCAGAAGTACGCAGTTAACAAGACCTTGGCCGCAGTCAAGCAGCGCGGTTTGCAAAATGCCAACGTTAAGCTGGTAGTGCAAAACTAATTGATCTGCAGGTTTCCAAGCTCGCGGGTTAACCACACAAACGGGTTAACCCGTTTTTCGATCGCTAGGATGTAGAGGGGGGTCTTTGGGCCGCCACATACTTTTTTAGCACCCCCAAGCAGCAGCTCTCCACGTGAAAGCTGCTGCTTTATGGTTTAATGGTCGGCTACTTAATGCTTCAGGCAATCGTCGATCGTTTGTTGATAAACTTCAAGTATTCGATCGACTTTGCGTTCTCAATCAAAATGCTGCCGGACTTGTTCCCGTCCCGCACAACCGATACTCTGCCGCTATTCTGGTGAATGAGCCAGCTTGAGCATTGCATCTGTCAGTCCCTGGACAAATCCTTCTTTAGAAGTGGGTTCTACTAAAATACCGCAAGTGGAATTCAGATAATCTACCGGGCCGCTTCAGTTCGTTGCTATGACTAGCAAGCCCACTGCCATTGCCTCCATCACCACTGCCCCGCCGCATTTCCGCAAACTGGGAAAAACCATTGCATCAGCTTGTTGCATTTTGAGAGCGCACTCCTCTTGAGACAGCTACCCACTAAATAGAACGCTGCTGTCGATGCCTAAACGAGCTGTTTGAGCTTCAAGTTCCTCTCGGATGTGCCCATCACCGATCGCCACACCGAGAAATCCACGCCGTTTTCCACAAGTTCAATAATTTTATCCTGCACCCCAGATGCAAGTGCCTGCTTCGTGCGATCGTTTGCCACTAACAGCGTCTCGGCTTTGATTTTACCGGGAAAAAGACGATTGAAGAAATCGACGCCCTGGTGACCGATATCGATTAAAATATCAATGGTAGGATTTTGGCGCGATCGAAAAGCCAGAGGAAATTTAACCGACGTGTTCATCGGCCCGATAACTACCGGCACTCCCAATCCGAACATAAACGAAGGAACTGTTGCCGAGACAGGTGTCGGTTCGTGTACAACATCAATCTGGTGTTCGCTCACCAGCCGCCGGACAATACGACGCTGTAGCAATTGGGTGTACAAGTGAGTGAGAAGCCCAAAAGAAAAGTCATTCACTCTTTCAGGGATAAATCGCCCGCAATTGTTAAGCAGCCGGTGCAGCCAAGTGTCGGGTACAAAGTGCATCCGATCGCGCTCTTGTGGAAACAGCTCTGTGAGTTCTGTTTGGGTGCGGGCGTGCGCCACTAACCATGTCTCTATTTGGCGCGATCGAAGTATCCGAAAGTAGTTGAGCGGCAGCAATGACTCGCCGCCGAATTTAGTTGAGGCGTTCTGAGCACCAATTAAAATTCGCATAACTTGTATGGGAATCAACTAGATTTATGTACTCTGGGATTAAATTTCTTCTTTGGAATCACTAAGACGGGTTAGTTATTCCCAGTTTTTCCAAGCACTGAGCTAAAGTTTCTGCACTGCGCCCGTGGCTAAATTTGGCGATGATTTTTTTCCGAGCTTCCTGACTGATACTCAGAGCAAGTTCTGGATTTTGGAGGAGATTGGCGATCGCATCTGCCATTTCTTCGGGTTTTTCTGATTGGACTAATACAGCATCCACGCCGTCATCTACTAGCTCAGAAGTTCCGCCTACATTAGTAACTACCGCCGGAACCTCCATCGCCATTGCTTCCATCACAGCAACCGGAACTCCTTCATTCAAACTTGCCAAAGCGAAAATGTGAGCTGCTTCTAGACCTTGGCGAATTGCCTGTTCCGAAACAGCCCCAAGTAGCTCCACGCATTCGGACATCGATTTATCTTCAATCATTTTTTGTAGCTCTTGGTGATATCCGCTGCCCCCTTGTTCATCCTCGCCTGCAATTTGCAGCCTCACGTCAAATCCCCGATTTCGCAGCAATTCTACCGCCTCAACCAAGTATTTGTGACCTTTCACCGGGTTGAGGCGACCGCAAGCAAAAATCTTGCACGGACTTCCTTCTTGCCAAGGCGTGTAAGGGCTGCTGCGTTTAATTTCTGCAAAATTAACTCCCATTGGAGCAACAGCTAATTGTTTGGGAAGAAAGTTCGCTAATTTATTTTTGACATCATTGAGAAGCAGTTGAGATATCACGATCGCAAAAGCAGCATTTTTCCATTTTTGTTCCTGATTTGACCCGTACACTTCTAGAGTAGGTCCGTGAAGAGTCATACTGTAAGTACAGCCTGTAAGAATTGAGTTAAATAAGGCTATATTGGCGGCATTGGCACAGGAATGAACGTGGATGTGAGACCAACCTTTTGTTTTTGTTAACCCTGCTAGTTTGCCAGCCACAAAAATCCATGCCAAGAGTCGCACCTTTTCAGATAAGGATGTGCCACTCGCTTTGGCAATAACTGCAAGGCATTGCCACCATGCACCGGGACCAGCTTTGAGAAGCTCTAGGAATGAGTTAATAAAATCTTTCGCAGCAAAGGGAAATAGATAAACAGTATTTTTTTGAGCTTCTTCTGCCCATACGTGAGAAGCGATCGCTCTGGGGGGCGGTTGAGTTGATACTAAATCTGTTTCAATTCCCAGATCTGCAAGAAATTGTCGCTCCCGCCACAAAAATATGTGTGTTTGGCCTGGAAATTGTGGAATAAAGTATCCAATTTTTGCCTTCATTTCGTACCTGCTTTCTATTTTTTAACTAAACAATACCGTTCTACTATGTCTATGCACTAACACTTTTCTCACCGAGCATTTTTTCGTAAATCTCGACGATTTTTATGGCTTTGCTTTCCCACGCAAATTCTCTGGCTTTTTCGATCGCCTTAGCTGACATACGTTCCCGCAGACGATCGTCTTCGACCAACAGCTTAATTTTACTTGTCAACTCCTGGGTGAGATACTCTCTAGAAATCGGCTCTATCTTAAAACCAGTTTCTTCATTCACGTATTCACCAATACCGCCATTATTGGCAACGATGCAGGGAAGCCCGCAAGCCATAGCTTCCATTACCACTGCGCCGCCGAACTCTCGGATCGAAGGGAAGCAAAAAATATCTGCTTTCCTGTAATAATCCAGAGTTTCTTGTTGATTTACCCATCCCGCAAAGCTGATTATTTCCCCTAAATTAAGTTCCTTCACTCTGTTTTCCAAGTTATTTCTTTCTGAACCCTCTCCTACTATGGTTAAGCGTATTTTATTTTGAATTGCCTCCTCTAATTTCCCGATAGACTCAATGACAATATCGGCGCATTTGTAAGGAACTAATCGACCCACAAAAAGCAAATTGATCTGGCTGACATCTTTGTCAAGGATATTTGTCGGATTTAAAAATTTCTCCGAAATGCCATTTTCGTAGAACAAAGCAATTCTTTGATCGGGGATTGCAAACAAATCCTTGAGCATATTTAAAGTATAGGTTGAACCTGCTAAGATTTTGTCTGCTTTTTTGTAAGTTTCTACATAACCTGGAATTAATGCTCGACCAACTGCTCTCAAAAAGTTGAATTGAGCAAATTCTTGTCTGGCAGTTTCTTGAAAACCTGGTGGAAAGGGAATGCCCCCATTCACAGGTCCTAGAATAAAAGGAGTCTGCTGGCACACACTGACTACCTTAAACGGATACCGCGGCATCATCGGGGTAATTGCATGAACTATGTCATAATCTCCGTTGAGGATTTTTCCTTTAAATTTTTGATATACTTGTTGATTGAATTCTTCATAAATTGGGTAACTCAATGCATTATAAAGAGGCCAATTTACGCGCCCGTTGGCGGTAATTTTTTCAACTATCTTATAATATTGTTTGGTTAACTTTCCTTCCTCAAGGTAGAATATTTTTTCGTATTCTGGATGTTTTTCAAGAGCTGGTTTATTTCTAATATGGGTAACGAGTGTTGCATCAACTAAATTGTTTATTTGTTGAAAAAAGTTGTAGCCCACCAAAGGTACTGATGCCCAGTCAGGATTGCACTGCTCTACAATTAGTAAAACTTTTAATTTTTGATCGCTCATTTGTTTACTACTCAGGGGTGGACTTTCTGGGATGTTAGCTGTAATTCTAGCTGGCTGAATTAATAGACTTGGTGGTTTTGTATTCGATTAGCTTGCTCTGCTGCCCCAGCAATCGGCGCTGGTGAAACTGGATTTGACCTTGTAGCTGGGGAAATTTTGCTAATACACATGACAAAGCGTAGATGGCTGCCTCTTTAGTTGTGAGGTACCGATGCTTTATATAATAGTTATAGGTGCGATAGGTTGCTAAGGGGTAGCCACTCAATAGTAACAAGCTCCAGCCTTTTGTCGGCCATGTCATTGCCAAGCCTAGGGCTGGCAAGACTAAGCCCCAAAACCATGTGCTGCGCGTTTCTTTGACCCAATGGCGCTCTGGTTCGCTGCCGTGGAGCCAGGAGCCTTCGGCATAGGCGTAACCCGCTCTTTGAGCCCGCTTCCACCACTGTGCGAAACTCGTCATTTGCGCGTCGTGCAGGGTCATTTCTGCGTCTAAGCGAAGGATTTTCCAACCTTTTTGGCGCAGCCGCAAGCACAGTTCGGGTTCTTCGCCGGCTATTAGTGTGGGATTGAAACCTTCGACTTGCTCAAATGCTGCTACGCGCATCAGGGAGTCGCCACCGCAGGCTTTGGTTTCGCCGATGGGCGTATCCCACTCGATGTCGCACAATTGGTTGTAGATGCTTGCCTCGGGGTATCGCTCACGCCTGCGCCCGCAGACTGCTGCTACGTCTGGTTTGGCTACGAGTTCGCTGTAGGCTCGATCGATCCATCCATCAACTACTTCGCAGTCACCGTCCACAAATTGAACAAATTCGATGTCTGGCCCTAGTTCCAGCAAGCGGGCAAAGCCTTCGTTTCTGGCACGTGCTGCGGTAAACGGTATAGATAAGTCTAGTTCTACTGTATCGGCTCCGATCGATCGGGCTAACTCTAGGCTACCGTCTGTTGAGCCGGAATCGACATAGACGACGCGGGCAACTCTGCCTGTGGCGGAGACTAGGCATTGGCGGAGGCGCTGCCCTTCATTTCGTCCGATCGCCACTAATCCCATTTGTTTCAACCTTTACCTCTTGAATTCGACTCGCGAGTTGCTATTTTAATATTTTAGTGACACTTAAGGTAAGTTTACAATATCTTTATATTGTTAACTTACCTTAATCTGCGGTTTTTGGTGTTAAACTGTCTCTAACCTATTCTGTATTAAGAGCCACACAGATCATGTTAAGTAGAGCTTAGTTAACAATGCTAAATTTAAGTTCTTTCTTCGCACTTTACTGTACGAACCTGGGAGCCAGCCATACATTTTTTTCACTCTGCGAACAGTGGAACAACCCTGACTTTAAAGTCCGCATGGTTGTTCCGAATTGCGATCCGTCATGTCGCAGACCGAATCTTGTAGAAGCTGTACCCAGATACCTCAAATGGCTGTATTACCGCAGCGCTGACGGGCCTAGAGATTTTACAGAAAAGCGTTTCCTCAGAGATATCAAGGATTTTGATGCAATTTACTTGTGGCCTAACACTTCGATCGAAACCTTTAGGAAAGTGAAGCAGCAGAGCAAACCCATTTTTTTGGAGCGGATCAACTGCTATACAAAGCAGGCAAAATCTATTATGGATGATGCTTACAGCCGCTTGGGAATCGCTCCCCAACACCAAATTACTGCTGGTATGATTCAGCAAGAGGATGAAGAAATTAGTTTGGCTGATTTCATTTTTTGTCCGAGCCCCGATGTGAAAAAATCTTTTATGGGAGCGGGAGTTCCCGAACATAAACTGATCCTTACCAGTTATGGGTGGTCTCCCAAGCGCTTCCCGCCTTTTGTGAGCGACAAGCCAGTATCAGACACGATTACTGTTATCTTTGCGGGCAGCGTTTGCGTCAGAAAAGGAGCTCATTTACTGTTGCGGGCTTGGGAAAAAGCAGGAATTAAAGGCAGACTACTGCTTTGCGGAAGTATGGAGCCAGCAATTGCTGAAACTTGCAGCAGCATTTTAGCACGCTCAGATGTAATTCATAGGGATTACACTAGCGATATTGCCCTTGCTTATCGCGAAGCTGACTTTTTTGCCTTTCCCAGTTTGGAAGAAGGCAGCCCGCTCGTTACTTATGAAGCGATGGCTAACGGTTTGCCAGTTTTAACTTCACCTATGGGAGCAGGTGGCGTTGTCCGAGATGGCAAAGATGGCATAATTGTTTCGCCTTATGATGAAGAAGCGCTAGTGACAGGCTTGCAACAGTTAGCTGGTTGTGCCGATTTGCGGCTTCGGATGAGTAAATCTGCCCGCGAGCGGGCACAGGAATTTACGTGGGAAAAAGTGGCACGGCGGCGCGCTGAGTTGGTACTCGAAAAATTGAAACCAGGTTGAAAAGTGAGGGAGAAAACTTGAGCTTTTGGACGCTCCCGCGACTGAAAGCCACGGGTTTTTTATTTAATTTTAAATCCCAAATTCTAGCTGTTCGCAATTAATCCAATTTCTTTCAAGTTTTACCTCTTGAAAGCAACTACTGAGTAGTTCGTTTTATATTTTAATAAAAGTCCAGCTAATTTCATAATTTTTCTGCGACTTCTAGAAATTTTTTCAGACTTCCTGGGGTTTTTTTTCGATGATTTTTGCGGGAATTCCCACTGCGGTTGCACCCGGTGGCACATCACAAATCACCACAGCATTAGCACCAATCAAAGCATGATCGCCGATCGTTACGGAGCGAATAATTTTAGCTCCTGCACCAATATCGACATGACCGCCGATTTTGACATCAGCAACAATTGTCACCTGCTGAAGAATCAGACAGTTAGGGCCAATGGAAGCACTGGGATGAATGACAACGCCATTAGGATGAGTCAGCAGCAGTCCTCCTTGTATTTGGCAGTTCAAAGGGATGTCTGTTGCAGTGACAACGCTCCAAAATCGATGCTGGATCACGTTCCAACGGCATAAAATATATCCTCCAATTCCACCCTGCTGCTGCCACTTTTGATAGTTGCGGATAGATTTGAGCAGTTGGCGACTGGGTTCCCACCACTTGCTAAGTTTTTCGCGGCTCCAGTCTGGTTCTGTAGCAGAAATGATTGACTTAGTGATTGACTCAACCATTGTTTGTGCAATTTTTTGATGATGTAGACAATTGTGCCTATTTGTGCAGTTTATCTTAAGATGAATCTCTAACTTGGCTAGGGAGATTTATTGAATCTCCGCAGAGTTATAGCATAAGCCATAAGGAAGAAAATGATTTAAGCGTTGTTTTCAGCAGGCCGGGATTTGATAATTTTGGCAGGGATACCAACGGCAGTTTGACCGGCTGGAATATCTGATAAAACTACAGCATTGGCACCGATATTTACGTCGTCTCCTAGGTTGACCTTGCCGAGAATTTTTGCACCAGCGCCGACGTTAACCCGATCGCCCAATTGAGGGGATTCTAGCGGTTTGTCCAAATAGCGGTTTCCCAAAGTTACACCTTGGCGGATAATGCAGTCGTCGCCGATCGTACAATATCCGTGAATAATAATAGCGTTTTGATGTTCGATCACCACGCGACGACCGAGCTTCACAGTGTAAGGCAAGTCTATCCCGTAACTATTGCGGACTTTTCGGTAGAGCGATCGATAAATAATGCTCAAAGGTGCCCGAAGTAATTTCGGTTCTATTTGCATTCTCCAGACGCCAAAACGCTGCACTGCTACGGCGCGAAATCCCGGTTTTGTCCAATCTCGACCGTGAGCAATCCAGTCTTCTTTAATTTGCTGCCACAGTCCCAAGCCGGGGTCTTCTACTTGATTTTCACTGGTGATTAAGTTTTGCTCAGTGACCATAAGCTCTAATTCACACTATTTTTTGTTTACTCTATTGCTAGATGCCGACGATATTAATGGGTCTATCAGGTTTTTGAGGAAAAAGCAATCCGGTTTTATCGATCGATAATACTAATTTCTCGGCTGCATCATAAAATATTTTGCTTGCCTAAGTTAACCTGGTTTAGTTGGCTTTGACCGATTTACCAACTCCCTTTAAAAGTTTTTGGATTTTTCAATCTTACCCCCCTTAAAAAATACACTATTTAATACAAAATCCCTCAGCATTTGTGGTGGATCGCCATCGGGTTTGCCTTGAAGTACGCGGCGCACCCTCCAGGCTGCAAAACCCGAAGCCCAGGATACATCAGTTAAGGCTGTGTAAACCAAGCCGTAGTTTTTGATAAAGTACCTGCGCCGGGAATCAAACCAATAGGTGGGCAGCCTCTTGGCGGGCTTTTTGGTGTCAGTGACGCCTGAGCTTTGCCCGACTAAGTGGACAACGCGACTTTCGGGTACGTACCAGCAACTCCAGCCAGCTTTGTTCGCTTGCATACAAAAGTCCATTTCTTCGCAGTACATGAAATAAGCTTCATCCATCAAGCCAATCTTTTCAAATACTTCGCGACGGACGATCATGCTGGCTCCAGCTACCCAATCAGTTTGACAGGTTTCTTGGGAAATGGGAG
This sequence comes from Microcoleus sp. Pol14D4, assembly GCF_036701245.1. NCBI lineage: Bacteria > Bacillati > Cyanobacteriota > Cyanophyceae > Oscillatoriales > Microcoleaceae > Microcoleus > Microcoleus sp. Pol14D4. The sequence goes on along the minus strand of NZ_JAUBQM010000056.1, from coordinate 29,906 downwards.
GCGCTGCGGCCCAGTTGGCTAATAACTTGGATATAAAGCCTGTCCGCCAACCAAAATCGAGTTCGGTGAAAATGTTGTGAAACCGAAAAGCTGACTCCTGGGGGGTGCCGTCGGGGTCTTCTAAACGGCTGCCGGCGATGCCGGCTTCCGGATGAGTGTCCATGAAATCGACGAGGGCTTTTAAGGCACCGGGGCGAACTATGGTGTCGGGGTTGAGCAGCAGGAAGTAAGGAGGAGGATTGGTGGATTGGAGGGCGGGACGGATCAGGGCGTTGTTGCCGAAGGCAAATCCGCCGTTGCGGTTTAGGGGAACGAAGGATGCCCATTCATTCCAGCCTTCTGAGGCGATCGCACTACTAATTTCTTCAACGGAGCGATCGCCTGAAGCATTGTCGCCAACTACAACTCGCATACCGGGCAGCGATTGAACTTCGCTAACTAGAGAGCGCAAGCAGTCAATTGTCAAACTAGAGGTTCGGTAGTTAACAATGACAACCAGCAGTGGATAGGGGTGATTGGACTCGCTGGCCTTCGACATAAGTACCGTTGTTTGTTTAACAACTTTTTAGCTCAAGTTGTACCCATCTGGCAAGCTGGAGCGATCGCTAATAGTATTTTTATTTGTTTGGGTGAGGGAGACTGTTTTTTCGGCCATATTTCGGAAATCTGGCCACTCTCGATCAAAGTCGATACTGCCTGTAGGCTTGACTGGCGGCTCGGTGCAGGAGCGAATGCCGGTAAACTAACCCCTTAGCGTCATCGGAATAGCCCCCGCCAATCACGCAGGCAACGGGATAGCCACCAGCCAAACACGCCATCAAAACTTGCATTTCCCGGCGAAATAAGCCCGTATCAGTTAAAGCTAATTTTCCCAGTTTGTCACCGTGATGAGGGTCTACTCCAGCATCGTACAAAACTAAATCAGGCTTGACACTTGAGAGCAAATCTGGTAAAAATTTATCCAATGTTTGTAAATATTCGTCGTCCTCCATACCGGCAGGCAAAGGTACATCTAAATCGCCCTTTTGTTTAGTGCCGGGAAAATTAACTTCGCAGTGCATCGAGAAAGTAAAAACGCTGCTGTCATCTTGGAATATTACAGCGGTTCCGTCTCCTTGGTGGACATCTAAATCGACAATTAAAACTTTGCGAACTAAACCATTTTTTTGCAAGACGCGAGAGGCGATCGCCAAATCATTAAAAATACAAAAACCCGACCCAAAAGCCGGGAAGGCGTGATGAGTTCCGCCCGCAGTATTGCAAGCCAAACCGCAGTCTAAAGCGAGCTTGGCAGTTAGTACAGTTCCTGCAACCGCAGTGCAAGTGCGATTAGCAAGGGCGCGACTCCAAGGCAGACCAATTCGCCGAGTCGCTTTGTTATCGAGCGTCCCGTTGCAGTAAGCTTGAACATACGAGTGGTCGTGGACTAATTCAATCCATTCTTGAGGGGGAAGTTCGGGAGCGTGAAATTGCGATTCCTCTGCTACCCCGTCCGCGAGCAGCATCTGGTAAAGCATCCGAAACTTGGCCATCGGGAAGCGGTGATTCGGTGGCAGAGGTGCAATGTAATCTTCGTGGTAAATAATTGGTAAGTCCATTAAAATTATTGTATAACGAATGAATCTCCAATTGAAAGCCTGCAATCTCAAATTTAAATTCGCTGGAGAACCTGTATATGCAACAACTAAAAACAGTCTGGCAGTCCGGTAGCAGCCACCCCGAAAATGCTGACAATCTCCATAATATCAGTGAGTGGTGGGGAAACCTCAACGGTAAAGAAATTAGCTGGGTAGAGCGACTGATTCCGCAAATCGGCGGCCTGAGCGAAATTCACTGGCACCCCCAGCGTTTTGACGAAACATTTGTGATAGTCAATCCCGAAATTCGAGAGGAAACTCTCTATTGGTACAAGCCCGATTCTCCAGTCCAACGTAACAACACTGTTGACAAACTAGAACTTGACAACTTGCAACAGCAATTGTACATCTATCCTCAGTTGGAAGCAGAACTTGTAATTCGCGTTGGAATTTCCGAAGTTAAATATCAAACACTTGAATTAAATAATCCAGAAATCGCCTTGGGCGAAGATAATATGCTGCTGTTATGGGAGGCTGACCAAGAACTAGAAATTAAAATTTACTTTAGTCAGGAAAATTTTGCTAAACTTAAGGAATTGCTGGCATAGAAAAGACCTAGAAAAGAGTTTGTTTCGTAGGCTTTGGAGGCGAGTGGATGAATCTATAGCAATCCTTGCAGGAGTCGTAAATTTTTACCCTACCCGCAACCCTCTCCGAACCCGATCGGGAGTAAGAAATTAACAAATAATTGAGGATTGCTATATACTCTTAGTTACCTAGTAAATATCTTAAGGCTGATGGGCGGGTGGGTCAAAACCGAGGTTTTTCACCGCTAGACTTTGTTGCAGCGACAAGAGTAAAAAAAACGGTTTCTTCGCCTCGCAGTATGTCCAGGTGTGTATCTCTGCTAAAACCCTTTGAATGTGTTAACAGAATATCCATAAACTTGCGTTATCCTCCTGGGAGTTTTAATGCTAAGGTCAAGTAAAAAACTGTTTTGGGCGTATCAACCGGGTTCTACGAAAATATTTTGTCCCAGCCATTGAACAAAAATAAAAAACCCGGTTGCTTTGATTTGGAGTGCCTCAGCGAGGATTGTTGTTCTGCAAAGTTAATTAGGATATCAAATAATGGGATTTGTTTGGGCAATAAGATATGGTTAAATACGGTTAATTTGAGGAGAAACCTTAAGACAAGCAACCAATTAGCTTAAAAAATAGAATGTGCGTTAGTTGATTAGTTAATATCTAAAATTAATCCTCTATTTGCGGATTTTTAAAATGTTTAAAAGAATAATTATATGATGATGGAAGTAATCGCTAAATTCATTAAATCATCAATCTGCTGCTTGCACTAAAAAATTCACAATAATCGGACAAAAGATGATATTTGACAAAGAAACTATTCACATTTTAATTATTGACGATCAGCCCCACAACCTGCGTTTTATGTCAAACATATTGACGAAAGAAGGATATAAAGTTCAGCGGGCGATTTCGGGAGAAATGGCGGTCAATGCTAATTTTACTGTTCTCCCCGACTTAATTTTGCTAGATATTGCTATGCCCAAAATGAACGGATATGAAGTCTGTACTCGACTGAAATCCAACGAGAGAACGAGGGAAATCCCGGTTATTTTCTTGAGTGTTTTTGATGAAACTTTTCACAAAGTCAAAGCTTTTGAAGTCGGCGGTGTTGACTACATTACTAAGCCTTTTCAAGTGGAAGAAGTTTTAGTGCGTATCGAAAGTCAATTGACTATACAACAGTTATCAAAACAATTAAAACAGCAGAATGCTCAACTGCAACAAGAGGTAGAATTTCGCAAGCGGACAGAAGAATCACTCCGGGAAAGCAAAGCGCGGTTGCAGAAATTGGCGGTCAATATACCGGGAGTTCTTTATCAATTTATAAAGAACTCCCAGGGGAGTTTCAAGTTTGAATATATTAGTTATGCTTGTCGAGAGGTTTACGAATTAGAGAGTGAGGAACTATTAAAAAATCCTTACTTGTGCTTCGATCAAAATTATCCAGATGACCAAGAATATCTAGTCAAACAAATTACTACTAGCGCCCAAAATTTAGAACCTTTTGCCTGTGAATGGCGGATTATTACACCGTCGGGTAAACTCAAATGGCTGCAATCTAATTCTCGGCCAGAAATGCGCGATAATGGCGATATTGTTTGGTATGGGGTACTTTATGATATCAGCGATCGCAAGCACGCAGAAATAGAAATTGCTGGAGCTAAAGCTGCTTTAGAGCGGCAAGTTCAGCGAGAATTGCTGATTGCAAAAATAACTCAAGAAATTCGCTCAAGCTTGCAGCCAGAACAAATATTTCAAATAGCTGCAACTCAAATCGGTCTGGCATTCTGCGTCAATCGCTGTTTGATTCATACTTACGTTACTACTCCCCAAGTCACTATTCCTCTGGCGGCCGAGTATCTAGAACCCGATTGCGAATCTATTCGGAACGTACCTGTTCCAATTTGGGGCAATCCTCACGTCATACAAATGATGATACAAGATCGGGCGATCGCCTCCAACAATGTTTATTCAGACCCTCTGTTGAAAGCTGTTCAACCTATTTGCCAGAAGGTTGGGTTAAAATCGATGTTGGCAATTCGCACTTCCTACCAAGGCAGGGCAAACGGCGCTATCGGTTTGCACCAGTGCGATCGTTACCGGGAATGGACTTCCGAGGAAATCGACTTATTAGAAGCTGTGGCGGCTCAAGTAGGGCTCGCTATCGCTCAAGCCAAACTGATCGAACGAGAAAAAAACCGAATTCAGCAGCTCGATCGGCAAAATAAAGTGCTGCAAGCAGAAATTCGCACCCGCGTCCGCGCCGAGCAAGCTCTGCAAGAATCTGAAACTGAATTGCGGGCGATTTTTGCGGCCATGACTGACACAGTTTTAGTGAGAAATGCAGAAGGGCGCTGTATCAAAATCGCTCCGACAGCATCAACAAATTTGGTGAAACCTCCCAGCGAAATGATTAACAAAACCGCCCATGAAGTCTTGCCGGAACCTGTAGCAGATTTAGTATTAAATGCCATCCAACAAGCTCTAAAAACCAAGCAAAGCATCAATGTAGAATATAGCTTTAAAGTCGGAGATCGTGAAGTTTGCCTCGACGCTAAAGTTTCTCCGCTTACTCCAGATTCAGTAATTATCGTAGCCAGAGATATTAGCGTTCGCAAACAAACAGAATCCGCACTCAGAGAGAGCCAGCACTTCATTCAAGCGATCGCCGATTCCAATCCCAACCTATTGTACGTTTACGATGTAATTGAACAGCGGAATGTTTATACCAACCGACAAATTTCGACGCTACTCGGATACACAGCCCAAGAAATACAAGATATGGGTACAGCAATGATGCCAATTCTGCTCCACTCCGACGACTTGCCAAAGTTTTTTGACAGCATCCAAAAAGTAGATGAAGCCAAAGACGGTGAGATCATTGAATGTCAATACCGCATGAAACACAAAAACGGTGAATGGCGGTGGATGCACAGTTGGGATACAGTATTTCTCAGAACAGCCGATGGTAAACCCAAACAAATTCTCGGCACTGCTAATGACATCACTGACCGTAAATTAGCCGAAGAGAAACTGCTAGCATCGCAGCAAAGAATCTCGTTTTTATTGCAGCAAACACCCATCGCAATTATCGAGTTAAACCTCAATTTAGAAATTATCACTTGGAATCCCGCAGCCGTGGCTATTTTTGGCTACAGTGAGCAAGAAGCGATCGGTCGAGTCGCCTCGGATTTGATCTTACCTGAAAGCTACCACCCGCAATTATCTGATATTTTCAATCATGACTTGAATGCCAAATCCAGCGGCACTACCGAAAATCTGACCAAAGACGGCAGAATTATCATCTGCGAGTGGTACAATACTCACCTAATTGACGATAACGGTACAGCGATCGGCATTGCTTTAATGGCTGTAGATATTACCGAACGCAAGCAGGCAGAAACCGAACTGCAAGAAAGTGCTTTACGACAAAGGGCGATCGCCCGCATTATTGAAAGAATGCGGCAAACTTTAGATATCCGAGAAATTTTTCACGCTACAACCAGAGAATTGCGCCAAACCATGAAGTGCGATCGAGTCGCTATTTACCGTTTCAATCCAGACTGGAGTGGCGAATTTGTAGCTGAATCCCTTGACCGCAAGTGGGTTTCTTTCATCCAAGCACAAGATACCGATTCTAACCTTACTGAAGGCGCTTTAGATAGTGAACTTTGCCTCGTCCAAAAATTAGATAGTATCTCACCAGAAGTCCACGATACCTATTTGCAACAAACCCAAGGCGGAGCATACAGCAGAGGAAAGACTTACCTTTGTGTCCCAGATATTTACAAGCAAGGTTTCGATAATTGTTACATCCAATTGCTAGAAAAATTTCAAGCTAAATCCTACATTATTGTACCAATATTTTCCGGCAAAAAGCTCTGGGGATTACTAGCATCCTATCAAAATTCGGCTCCCCGCCAGTGGAGTGAAGCTGAAATCAACGTTGCAGTTGATGTTGGTACTCAACTAGGAGTAGCATTACAGCAAGCGGAATTGCTCGCCCGCACTCAAAGGCAGTCGATGGAACTGATTAAATCCAAAGAAAACGCCGAAGTTGCCAACCGCGCCAAAAGCCAATTTCTAGCTTCCATGAGCCACGAACTCCGCACACCCCTCAACGCCATTCTCGGTTTTTCCCAAGTCATGGCGCGCAATAGTTCTATCACAGAAGAACAAAAAGAATACATAGAAATTATTAACCGCAGTGGCGAACATTTGCTAGAACTCATCAATGATGTTTTGTCAATGTCCAAAATAGAAGCAGGTCAAATTACCATCAACCCCAGCCGCTTCAATCTCTACAACCTTCTCAACAGTCTCAAAGAAATGCTGCAACTAAAAGCCAACTCCAAAGGTTTGCACCTTATCTTTGAAAATGCCGAGGATTTGCCGCAGTACATTCAAACAGACGAAGCTAAATTGCGGCAAGTTTTAATTAACCTACTCGGCAATGCGATTAAATTTACTCAGCAGGGAACCGTTACTTTGCGCGTCAGCAGCCAAGCTAAACAAGACGCCACCGAAGAAAACAAATCCCAATTGTATTTTGAAATTGCCGACACGGGCCCCGGCATTTCTCCCTCAGAAATTGCCACATTATTTAAGCCATTTTTACAAACCGAAACGGGTCGAAAATCCATGCAGGGAACTGGTCTGGGGTTGCCCATCAGCCAACAGTTTGTCCAAATTATGGGAGGTGATATTGCTGTTGAAAGTAAACTAGACCAAGGCACAATTTTCAGTTTTAATATCTGGGTAAACCTAGTAACAGAAAGTGATGAACAAGAAAAACCGCCGATTAAACAAGTTATTTCTTTAGAAGCGGGACAAGAAATTTATCGGATATTAATAGTTGAAGATGTAGCGGAAAATCGCCAACTGCTGCTTAAGCTGCTGATACCCCTGGGATTTGAAGTTATGGAAGCAATTAACGGGCAAGAAGCAATTGCTTTGCATTCAACTTGGAAGCCGCACTTGATATTAATGGATATGCTGATGCCTGTGATGGATGGGTATGAAGCGACAAGACAGATCAAGAAAACTATAGAAGGTAAAGAAACAATAATTATTGCTTTGACTGCCAGTGCTTTTGACGAGCAGCGACAAATAATTTTGTCGGCAGGTTGTAACGATTTGATATGTAAACCGTTTCGGGAAGAGGTACTCTTTGAAAAGATAGCGCATCACCTCAACCTGCGTTATATTTATGAGAAAGAAAACTTATCTACTTCTTTTTCAACACCGACGCTGCTTAAAAGTTTGACCACCGAGGATTTGAGTGTAATGCCCACAGACTGGGTGGTCGAGCTGCACCGAGCAGCACTTTGTGTAGACGACAACCGCATCCTCGAACTGATCGAGGAAATTCCCGAAACTGAGGCAAATCTCGCTAACGCTTTAACAGATTTAGTCGATAATTTTCGGATAGATATCATTATCGATTTAACTCAATTATATGATGATGAACGACCATCGATTACCAGCGACTCCTAAAGACATTCTGATCGTTGACGATATGCCGGATAATTTGCGACTTTTATCCACTATGCTGACATCTTACGGGTATCATGTCAGGAAGGCTATTAACGGACACTTGGCTCTGCAAGGAGCACAAATATCTCCTCCGGATCTAATTTTACTAGATATTAATATGCCGCAAATGAACGGGTATGAAGTTTGCGAGCAGTTAAAGTTAAGCGAAAAAACTAAAGATATTCCGGTAATTTTTATTAGTGCGCTAGATGACGTGCTGGAAAAAGTTAAAGCTTTTCAAGTAGGAGGAGTGGATTATATTACTAAACCGTTTCAAGTAGAAGAAGTCTTAGCCCGCGTCCAAAACCAACTTTCCCTTCGTTCGCTGCAATCCAAACTGCAACTGCAAGCTAGGGAACTGCACGATCGCAATTCTAGATTGCAGGAAGAAATCGCAGAACGGCAGCGGGCTGAAGAATCAATCCGGTTTTTGCTGGAAACTACGCGGGCGATCGGCGAAGCTGTAGACTTTCACTCAGCTTTAGAAGTAATTTTGCACCAAGTTGGGGAAACAATCGGATGGGATGTAGGAGAAGCTTGGATTCCCGATGCAGAAGCAACTGTGCTGCAATCTGCCAGGGGCTGGTATGCCAGCAACGCGAGGATGGATGCGTTCCGCAAGCAAAGCGAACAACTGACATTTGCCATGAATATAGGGCTGCCGGGACGAGTTTGGGCATCCAAGCAACCGGAATGGGTAGAAGATATTTCCAAGGGCTACCCGCATTTTCTCCGAAGTAAAATAGCACTAGAACTCGGATTCAAAGCTGGTTTTGGCGTGCCGATTTTGGTAGGCAATGAAGTATTGGCAGTGCTAGTTTTCTTTAAAATTTCGTCTGCTGGGAAAGACGCACGATTTATAGACGTTTTTAATGCTGTCGGCACTCAATTAGGTTCTTTGATTCAGCGCAAACAAGCAGAAGAATTGCTGCGTATTGCTCAAGAAAAATATCACAGCATTGTAGAAAATGCGATGGAAGGCATTTTTCAAAGCACGCCTTCAGGAGGCTATCTCAGCGCTAATCCAGCTTTAGCAAAATTGTACGGTTACGACTCGCCAGAAGAACTGATGTCCGAGATTAAAAATATTGCTCAGCAACTTTACGTTGACCCAGAACGCCGCCTCGAATTTGTGGCTGCCATGGATGCTGAAAATGCCGTTTCGGGATTTGAATCTATGGTATGTCGGAAAGACGGGCGCCGGATTTGGGTGTCAGAAAATGTTCGGGCTGTTCGAGATTCCAAAGGTGAGCTGCTCTACTATGAGGGTACTGTTTCTGACATTACAGAGCGCAAATTAGCGCAAGAAGCGCTAAAAGTTCAACAAGAGCAAAGCGAGAAGTTGCTGTTAAATATTTTACCCAAACCAATCGCAGAACGCTTGAAGGCAGAGCAAAGCACGATTGCCGACAGTTTTGCCCAAGTAAGCGTTTTATTTGCTGATATTGTTGGCTTTACTGAGTTGTCTGCTAGAATGTCTCCCACCGAGTTGGTCAAGCGCTTGAACGTAATTTTTTCGCACTTCGACCAGTTAGCTGAAAAGTACGGTGTGGAGAAAATTAAGACTATTGGCGATGCTTACATGGTAGTCGGGGGATTGCCTACGCCGAGACAGGATCACGCCGAGGCGATCGCCCAAATGGCCCTGGGAATGCAGGCAAAAATAGCAAAGTTGTGCGCCGAGACAGGGGAAAAACTTGCAATTCGGGTTGGCATCAATTCCGGGCCGGTGGTTGCGGGAGTAATTGGTGTGAGCAAGTTTACGTATGATTTGTGGGGAGATACGGTGAATGTGGCGGCGAGGATGGAAGCTACGGGTTTTGCAGGCAGCATTCAAGTTACTGATGTTACTTATGAGCTTTTGAAAGATAAGTATTTGTTTGAGAGGCGAGGCGTGATTCCGGTAAAAGGTAAGGGGGATATGATGACTTATTGGTTGCTAGGAAAAAAGTAAAAATTCGGAATAGGGAAGAAAGAAGTTCGGCAACGAGCACTGTACAAGATGTAACGGATGTCAGTCGGAAGAAGGAAGAAGGAAAAAGGGGTAGAAAGAAGGAAGTATGTTTATTTATTTAACCTGATATCTTCCATCCTTCTCAAGAGTTGAATGTTTGTGTGCGGCGTTGCTCCGGCGCCGCCCGTAGAGGGATTGTGCTGCTATGATGAAAGAAGTTAATGAAAATTTACATTTAGAGCCGTGACAGCACAACAGCTAGTATCTGCAACAAGTTTTGAAAAGCTAATTTGGACTTGGAAAGGTCACAAAATCCAATATACCGTCCAAGGAACCGGCCGCCCTCTGATCTTGATTCACGGATTTGGCGCTTCGATCGGACATTGGCGGCAAAATATCCCCGTACTCGCAGCCGGCGGCTATCGCGTATTTGCTCTGGACTTGCTGGGATTCGGTGCTTCTGCCAAACCAGCCCTAGATTACACTCTGGAATTGTGGGAAGAATTGCTGACTGATTTCTGGGCGGATCTGGTACAGGAACCGGCGGTATTTGTCGGGAATTCGATCGGCGCTTTGCTGAGTTTGATGGTAGTCGCCAACCATCCAGAAATATCAGCAGGCGGTGTCTTAATCAACTGTGCCGGCGGGCTCAACCACCGGCCGGACGAACTCAATTTCCCGCTGCGAGTAGTGATGGGGACTTTTACTAAATTAGTTCGATCGCCCCTGATCGGCCCCTTTGTCTTCAACAACATCCGCCAAAAACACCGCATCCGCAACACCCTGCGCCAAGTCTACGGGAACCGCGAAGCCATCACCGACGAACTCGTAGAACTCCTGCACGCCCCCTCCTGCGAGCCCGGAGCTCAACAAGTGTTTGCCTCGATTCTCACAGCCCCAGCAGGCCCTCAACCGTCAGAATTGCTGCCAAAGGTCGATCGTCCGTTATTGGTACTTTGGGGCGCAGACGACCCCTGGACGCCCATCGCCGGCAGCCAGATTTATCAACAATTGGCCGCCAACGATAAACCAGTGAAATTTGTTTCAATTCCCAACACAGGCCACTGTCCCCACGACGAGCGGCCGAGTGAAGTCAACGCTCTGATTTTGGACTGGCTGCAGGAAGTGAAGTAAAATTTTTTCTGCTTGAGGCAACCCTTGGGCGATCGAGTCAAACCCTTGCAGTGCAAAAGTTTTGCCTCACTCCACCGCACCGACCACCCGGCAGCAGCCGACTCAAAAAACAATTTTTGGAAAAAGTATTGACACAATTTACTGAGTCAGCTATATTGATGGACGTGTGAGGAGCGAACCAGTAAGAGCACCGAGACGAAACACGGCCAGTCGTCGGTGCTCTTTCTGTTGGAACCCATTTTTAAGAATTTGAAATTATCTCTAAATTCACATCCAGAAGATCTGTAAGCCCGCCCCGCCTTCTTCATTTCTTCCTTTGCGTTCTTAGCGTCTTCGCAGTTCGTTAAATAAATATTCGGATATTGCAAACAAAGTAATTGACTTGACTTAATCTCAAAAAATCAGAAATTGTGGATTTTTTTTTGAATCAAAACTTGATTGCATAGAACTCAAAACTAGACAGTTATATAATAATAAAGTGTCGCGGGGTCGGGGCGAGTTGATATACATTTTTTTCCAAATGTGGCTAAACCCGCCCCTGCGGTATTCGTGCTACAAATATCAACGATCGCCCAAAACAAATTGTTCGATCGCAGCAGCCACCCCATCTTCCTCCACATCCGGCGCCACCCAATCAGCAGCAGCCTTCACGCCATCAGGAGCATTGCCCATAGCCACGCCCACGCCCGCGTAGGCAATCATTTCTACATCATTAAAATTGTCGCCGATCGCCATCACGTTCGCCGCCTGCAAACCCAAAAGTTCCTCCGCTAAATACTGCACCGCATCTCCCTTATTCGCCAAAGGATGCGTAGCTTCAAAAAAAGTAGCAACGGATCGAGTCAAATAAAGCTCCGCAGGCGTGTAGCGCTGCCGCATACTGCTGAGCAAGCCGTCGAGTACCCCAGGATTCTCGCACAAAGCCAAAACTTTCGTCGGTTCCCCCGGAAGATCTCGCCGCAAATCTTTAATTACCATTGGTTCAATGCCCGATCGTTCGGCATAAATTCGGGTAGCTGCGGTAATTTCCGGCACGTAAAGTTGATCCTCAATGTAGAAATGGATCGAAAGGAGCGGTCGCAACTGCGGTTCTTCAAAATGATCTAACAGTTGCAGAGCAGTTTGTTTCGACAGCGGCAAGTGCCGCAGCCGTTTTTGAGTAGCGCGATCTTGAATCCACGCGCCCTGGTAGCAAATCAGCGGCAAGGTTGAGCCGATGTCGCGGTGAAAACGCAAAGCTGAGCGGTACATCCTGCCCGTAGCGACGGCCACTTTCACTCCCCGCGACTCGGCAGCCAAAATTGCCTGCTTGACAGGTTCTCGGATGGTATTTGACAAACCTGCGATCGTGCCGTCTATATCCACTACCAGCAATTGAATGTCTGCGGTGCCAAAAGCGCGATCGGTCGCATTAGCTGGATTTGAGGCAGTTATATTCTGCATGATTTTTTTAGATTTTAGCTGTTGATTTGCACGCACCCGTTTATTTTGGCACTGGCGGGATAGCAAAGTGCGACTTCTGATTTTTTGAAGACTAAAATATAGATAACTAAATAAGCGACAAAAAAAGTATCTAGGGGGGCCCTTTAGGGATGTATTTAGCTAAGGTATATAATAGTAGCGAGTTTACTGCCGTAAAAACCGCACTCGACCGGGGATGTGTATTTTAACTTACTTAATAATACTTGTGGTCAACAACAAGAATGCAACTGTAGGTCAGAGCTAAAGCATTCTGTCATCAATCCTTCTCTATCTAACCTTTAAAATTGTATAACAGCATCTTTTAAATTACCCCTAACTATCATGATTTCTATTCCGGGATACCGCATTGACGGAGAACTTTATACAAACTCTCACACCGTTATTTATCGAGGTATGCAGCTTGAGGAACAAAAACCTGTTATCCTCAAAACTCTCACGCCTCCATACCCTACCCCAGCCCAAATATCCCAACTGCTGCACGAATCCGAAATTCTTAAAAATTTGAATGTCCCCGGTATAGTCAAGCTTTGCAAAATAGAAACATACAATCACTTTCCTGTTTTAGTTTTAGAAGATTTTGGCGGTATTTCCCTAAAAGACTTTCTCAGCAACAAACAGCTAGAGTTAGAACAATTTCTGCATATTGGCATCAAACTAGCAGAAACTATTGGGCAACTTCACGAACACCACATTATTCACAAAGATATTAAACCCAGCAATATTATTGTCAATATCAAGACAGGAGATGTCAAGATTGCTGATTTTGCGATCGCCTCCCTGCTACCGGGCGAAAACGCCGCCCCCAGCCATCCCCATTTACTCGAAGGCACTCTCGCCTATATGTCTCCTGAACAAACGGGACGAATGAATCGGGCGATCGACTACCGCACCGATTTTTATTCTTTAGGCGTCACCTTTTATGAAATGCTTTGTGGCGAATTGCCTTTTCAGGCGATCGATCCCATGGAATTAGTACACTGCCATATTGCCAAAACGCCAGTTTCTCCTTGGGAAAACAGAAAGCAAAAAGTAGAAAGCAGAAGCATCGAAGGCAGAATCAATCAAGTAGGAACCAAGGAGATTCCTCAAGTCGTTTCCGATATCGTCATAAAACTCTTAGCAAAAACAGCCGAAGACAGGTATCAAAGTGCTTTCGGACTTTTGTACGACTTGGAAAATTGTCTCGATCAACTGCAAACAACAAGCGAAATTTCCCACATAACCCTCGGCGAGCAAGATCAGTCAAGTCACCTGCAAATTTCCCAAAAATTTTACGGGCGAGAAGCAGAAGTTAATATGCTTCTCAGTATCTTCCAGCGGATGAGGCGAGGCAATACAGAAATCGTGCTAATTTCTGGTGGTGCCGGTGTGGGAAAATCTTCGTTAGTATATGAAGTTTACAAGCCGATTCGGCGGGAAAACGGGTATTTTATTGACAGCAAATTTGAGCAATTTAAGCGCGATATTCCCTACGCTTTTTTGCTCCAAGCTTTTCAAGATTTGTTGCGGCAAATTTTCACCGAAAATGCCGCAGAAATCCATGTTTGGAAAGAAAAAATTTTAAAAGCACTCGGCGGTAACTGCCAAGTAATTATTGAAGCTATTCCCGAATTAGAACTGATTGTTGGGCCGCAGCCCCCCGTCCCAGATTTAGGAGCAAATGAATCTCAAAATCGCTTTAATTTAGTATTTCAAAACTTCATCCGCGTTTTTGCTCAAAAAGAACACCCCCTAATAATTTTCCTGGACGACTTGCAGTGGGTCGATTCAGCATCTCTCAAGTTAATAGAACTGCTAGCAACTGACCTGGAAACTCAATATTTATTAATAATTGGAGCTTATAGAGAGCAAGAAGTAGATCCAAATCATCCTCTAATGGTGACCGCCTCAGCCATTAAAAAAGCAGGCGGCACTGTAAGGGCGATCGCCCTTTTGCCTTTAGATATAAGCAGCGTCAACCAATTCCTTGCCGATACTTTGAACTGCGCCCCCGAAAACTCGCTAAGTTTAGCCGAGTTGCTTTATCAAAAAACTGATGGAAATCCATTCTTTTTAACTCAATTAATAAAATTTTTGCACTCAAAAAGTTTGATTAAATTTAAACTTTATCCATCGAAGAGTGTGAGCGATTTAGCTGAAACTAACCAGTCGGGTTTAGCACAACCAATCTCAAAAAAAGTTGTGAACAAATGCCATATCACAGGTGAATGGCAGTGGGATATCGAACAAATACAAGAAATGGGAATAACGGACAATGTTGTAGAATTAATGATAGATAACATTCAGAAACTTTCAGAGAATACCCAGGAACTGCTTAAATTAGCCGCTTGTATCGGGAACAAATTTGATTTAAAAACTCTCTCGACAATCGCCGAAAAACCTCTGGCGTCCGCAGCAACAGACCTCGGTGAGGCACTTCAGTCCGGTCTGATTTTGCTCGTGAATAACGCCTACAAAATTCCGATCGCACTAACAGCAAGTACAGAAGTAACAGACACAATATCTAGAGATTTTAGCGACAAATTTTCCCTGCCAGTGGCGAATATTTCTAGCGAAACTTACAAATTTTTGCACGAGCGAGTGCAGCAGGCAGCTTATGCTTTAATATCCGATTCTCAGAAACAAGAAATCCATCTAAAAATAGGCAATTTTTTACTCAAAAATGCACCGCCAGAACAATTAGAAGAGCATATTTTTGATACCGTAAACCAACTAAATTTTGCCAAAGAGATCATCACCAGCCAATTAGAAAAATTTCAATTATGCCAATTAAATTTAATGGCAGGTCGCAAAGCAAAAGCAAGTGCAGCTTACGAGCTTGCCCTGAAATATTTAACCACAGGTATTGAACTGCTGGCACCCGAAAGTTGGCAAACTGACTACGACTTGACTCTTGCACTTTACGAGTCAGCAGCAGAAGCTGCTTACCTCAATACCGACTTTGAGCAAATGGAAAAATGGGCTGAAATTGTTCTGCAACACGCAAAAAATGAACTAGACAAAATTAAAGTGTTTGAAATCAGAATCATAGCTTGTGGGATGCAAACCAAACTCCAAGAATCGGTAAAAATTGGTCGCGAAGCGCTAACAATGTTAGGGATAAACTTTCCCGAATCGCCGATTCCCCTCCACATTCAGCAAGCACTGGCTAAAACCGCAGCTTATTTAACCGGAAAGAAAATAGAAGATTTAATTAACTTGCCCATTATGACAAATTCGCATAAATTAGCAACTATGCGCGTGCTTTCCAGTATGTTTTCAGCTACATTTATAGTTGAACCTGTGCTGCTGCCGCTGATTGTGTGCGAGCAAGTTAATTTATCTATTAATTACGGAAACTCTACTTTTTCTGCCTTCGGTTATGCTAATTACGGAGCAATTTTAAAAGGAATAGTTAGAGATATTGAATCGGGCGATCGCTTTGGTCAATTAGCTTTAAATTTGAGCGATAGATTAAATGCGTTAGAATTCAAAAGCAAAACGCTTAATTTAGTAGCATTCATTTTGATGAACGGCAAGCATCACGTTAAAGACTCTTTGCCGCTATTAGAGGACGCCTATCAAAGCGCGCTAGAAAATGGGGATTTAGAATGCGTCGGATATTCAGCCGTAAATATTTGTCAGTCTTTGTATTTTATCGGTCAAGAATTGCCACAACTGGAACGGAGAATGGTAAGTTACAACCATTTGCTGTTTCAACTCAAGCAAGAAACTGTATTAACTTGGAACCAAATATATCGGCAAACTATTTTGCAATTGATGGGAAAATTGGAAAGTCCGCACATTGTATTAGGTGAAGCATACAGCGAAGAAAAATTGTTATCGCTGCTGTTGAAAGCTAACGATCGCGTGGGACTCCAGCACTTTTATTTGCAAAAATTAATAATAGCGTATTTATTTGGAGATACTGCTACAGCACTAGAAAATGCAGCGCAAGCCGAAGTATATTTAGACGGAGTTGCAGGCTTTATCAATGTTTCTGAATACCATTTTTACGATTCTCTAGCCCGCCTAGCCGCCTATCCATCTGCAACAGAGGAGGAACAAGAAGAGCATATTTTTTACGCTGTAAGTAATCGAAAAAAGCTGCAACAAAAAGCGCTTTCGGCGCCCATGAATCTTCAGCACAAATGCGACTTACTTACGGCAGAAAAAGCGCGCGTTTTGGGCAATGTGGTGAGAGCAATGGAATATTACGATCGCGCAATTGAAGGAGCTCAAGAAAACGGATACATACAAGTACAAGCACTAGCAGCAGAATTGGCAGGAGCATTTTATCTATCCATAGGACGAGAAAAAAATTCTAAAACTTACTTAACAGAAGCGCGTTATTGTTATCAGCGCTGGGGAGCAACAGCCAAAGCAGCGCATTTAGAATCAAAATACTCGCACTTGCTAACTTCAGGCTCGATTTTAACTAATATTGAAACTCACAAATCTACCAGCAGCGCTTCCACTACCAACGACAGTGCAGGCGTGCTAGACTTGACCACAGCAGTTAAAGCATCGCAAACGTTAGCCGGCGAAATAGTTCTAGACAAACTGCTGGCAAAAATGATGAAAATTGTTATTGAAAATGCCGGAGGACAAACAGGCTTTTTAATACTAGAAAAAGAGGGTCAATGGGTGATTGAAGCATCAGGATCTGTAGATGTCGATCGCGTTGCTGTCATGCAATCAATTCCGATAGATTTTGTAGCCGACGATCGAGAAGTAACTTTGCTGGCAGTTGCAGTTGTGAATTACGTCGCCCGCACCCAGGAAAGTATAGTTTTAAACGATGCCACCCGCGAAGGACAATTTACTCGCACACCCTATATAATGGCAGTTCAACCTAAATCTATTCTTTGCACTCCGTTAATTAATCAAAGCCAACTCACTGGCATTCTATATTTAGAAAACAATCTGACTACAGGCGCTTTTACACAAGACAGGTTAGAAATATTAAAACTGCTGTCTTCTCAAATTTCTATCTCCATCAAAAATGCTCAACTTTACGCCAACTTGCACCAATTCAATCAGAATCTCGAAAATTTAGTACAGCAGCGTACCTCCGAACTCTCCCAAACTTTAGAAGACTTAAAATCGGCTCAAAATAAACTGGTAGAGTCGGAAAAAATGGCTGCCCTCGGCGGTTTGGTTGCAGGTGTTGCTCACGAAATCAATACTCCCATCGGCATCGGCATCACCGCCGCCTCCCTGCTTGCTGAAAAAGCCACAAAGTTTTTTGAGGTTTACAGTAACGGCCAAATAAAACGTTCCGAGTTAGAAAAGTTTCTGGATACCGCCGTGCAAAGCAGTAATATGATTTTATCTAACCTCACGCGGGCAGCCGACTTGATTCACAGTTTTAAAGAAGTAGCTGTAGATCAGTCAAGCGAGTTAAAACGCACGTTTAATGTTAAAAACTATCTAGAGGAAATTTTGACATCCTTAAGTGCAAAACTCAAAAGAACTAAGCACAAAATAGAGATTAAGTGTGATGAAAATATTGTAGTGGACAGTTATCCCGGCGTAGTGTGTCAAATTGTGACAAATCTGGTGTTGAATTCGCTAATTCACGCCTACGATGGAGAAGACGAAGGAGTTCTGGCTTTTGATTTCAAACTAGAGGGCGATCGGCTAATATTTGAATATGCTGATAACGGCAAAGGAATTGACCCAGAAAATCTCAGTAAAATTTTTGAACCGTTTTTTACCACCAAAAGAGGTCAGGGAGGCACAGGATTGGGACTGCACATTATTTATAACCTTGTTACTCAAAAACTAAAAGGCACAATTAGCTGCACAAGTCAAGTAAATAAAGGCACAAAATTTATGATTGAATTTCCCGCTAAAATGAGCAGTTAGTTATTAGACCGCCAACATGGATATAACTTTTATATAGGAGAACGATATATGTCAGAAGCTAGTAAAAACTTGTTGGCTGCAGGCGATGACGAATTAATCGCCACAGACGACGATGAATTAATATTTGCGAAGGAAGACGAGGCGGAAGAAAAACCGCTCGAAGAAAGTTGGAAAATATTAATTGTAGATGATGAAATAGAAATTCACAATATTACTAAACTAGCGTTAAACGATTTTAAATTTGAAGGAAAAAGTATAACCTTTATCAGCGCTTACTCAGGAAAAGAAGCTAAAGAAATCATTCAAAATAACTATGACATAGCATTGATTTTACTCGATGTAGTTATGGAAACAGAAGAAGCAGGCTTGGAAGTAGTTAAATACATCCGCGATATTTTAAATAATCAAGTAGTGCGGATTATTTTACGCACTGGACAGCCCGGACAAGTACCAGAAGATGTAGTAATTGTCAGCTACGATATCAATGATTACAAAACCAAAACAGAACTTACTAACAAAAAATTATTTACCACGGTAGTTACCGCACTGAGAGCATTTAGATCCCTCAATCAAATCGAATCCAGCAAAAGCGAACTTGAAAAAATTGCAGTTGCATCAGCCCGTTTTGTACCCCGTGAATTTTTGAAATTTCTCAAAAGAGAAAGCATCGTTGATGCCAGACTGGGAGATTCTGTACAAGCAGAAATGACGATTATGTTTGCCGACATTCGCTCATTTACAAGTCTGTCAGAAAGTATGTCTCCCCGAGAAAACTTTGAATTTCTTAACTCTTACTTAAGCCGAGTTGGCCCAGTTATCCGCGAGTACAACGGTTTTATAGATAAATATATTGGTGACGGGATTATGGCTTTGTTTCCTAACAGGGCTGAAGATGCTGTGCAAGCAGCAATTGAGATGCAGCAGCAAGTGAAAATTTATAACAGACACAGGCAAAACAGTGGCTATCAACCTATTTCGATAGGGATTGGCTTGCATACTGGGACTTTAATGTTAGGTACGATTGGCGAAGCGGAACGAATGGAAAGTACGGTGATTTCTGATGCCGTTAATTTAGCTTCCCGCGTGGAAGGATTGACAAAGCTTTATGGAGTTGCTATTGTAGCTAGCGTCCAAACCCTTTGCCGGATAGACGATCCTCAACATTACAAGTGCCGGTTTCTCGATCGCGTTCAAGTCAAAGGAAAACAAACACCTGTTGCGGTATTTGAAATTTACGATGGCGACTCGCCGACAATGATCGAACTAAAAGCACAAACTCAAACTTATTTTGAACAGGGAATTTTTTTTCACTACCAGCAGCAATTCGCGCAAGCAAGGCAAATGTTTCTGCGCGTTTTACAAATCAACAAGTATGATAAGGCAGCATCTTTTTATGCAGAACGCTGCGATATGTTGATGAAAAATGCAGTCATAATGACTCTGGAAGGTATTGAAATTTAGCTAATGGGTAATTGGGCATGGGACATGGGGCATGGGGAATTGGGAATTGGGCCGAAAAGAATTAGGAAATGGGCATCCGCTAAGATAGTGAACAGTGGACGGTGAACAGCGAAGAGTGAACAAATAACTTAATTTATGCGCTTCAAATCCCTTGATGTTTTTCGCGGAATTGCGATCGCCTCGATGATTCTAGTCAACAACCCCGGTAGTTGGGAACACGTTTATCCACCGCTAGATCACGCAGAATGGCACGGCTGCACCCCGACAGATTTAGTATTTCCGTTTTTCTTGTTCATCGTTGGCTGCGCGATGTCTTTCTCGCTGCCTAAATATATTCAAAATTCTCCAAAACCTGGAATAGAAACCTCACAAATTACACAAACAAAGGAAAAATCAGAATCTGCTAAAAACCCTCTTTCTTCTTCCTTTTTTCGTCTCCATTGTTCAAATATTTACTGGCGAATTGCGCGCCGCGCCGCGATTCTATTTATATTAGGATTGCTGCTAAATACATCTTCGATCGCCCTTGACGTACTTCTCAACAGCGCCCCGGTCGAAAACTTCGGTAAAATCCGCATCATGGGAGTATTGCAGCGCATCGGCTTAGCTTATTTCATCAGTGCGATCGCGATTCTCAACCTTTCCCCCCGCAATCAAAAACTGCTCGCTGTTGCCCTACTTTTGGGCTATTGGGGCGCACTAACCGTATTTGCTGTAGGGGGGTACACTGCCGGCGAACTCACGCCAGAAGGAAATTTAGGGGGATATGTCGATCGGCTAATTCTCGGTAGCCAACACCTGTACAAAGGCGGCCCCTTCGATCCCGAAGGATTGTTGAGTACCTTACCCGCAGTTGTCACAGTCCTGATCGGCTACTTTACAGGAGAGTGGGTGCGCGTGCAGCCAATCAAAACCCGCACCAGTATCAACTTAGCAATCTGCGGCCTCAGTTGCGTGGTAATCGGCCACTTGTGGGGATTTTTATTTCCGATAAACAAACAACTTTGGACAAGTTCTTATGTAGTTTTTACTGCTGGTTGGGCCTTGCTATTGCTAGCAGCTTGCTACGAAACAATTGAAGTGCGGGATTGGAAATGGGGGAGGCCGTTTGAAATCATGGGATTGAATGCAATTTTCCTGTTTGTCGCCTCCGGTATAGTTGCCAGAATTCTCTTAAAAACTCATATCGGTACTGGTGCAAATGCTCCAACAACATACACTTGGATTTATGAAAACTGGTTTTTGCCGTGGGCGGGGCCGCTCAATGGTTCTCTAGCATTTGCTGTGACTGCGGTATTATTTTGGTGGTTAATTTTGTATGGAATGTACCGCCGTGGTTGGGCGATAAAAATTTAAGTAGTTTCGTCTGTAGTGGATATACCTCTTCTCATGATATGAGAAAAGGGCGAGCTTCCGATCGAGACGCCTGTTTAGGTTACAATTGAAGGCAGGAGGATTTTTTATGCCGACTACTGCTCAAGAAATCTATATTCAAGTTGTCCACACTTTGTCACCAACGGAACGGTTACGCTTGGCAACTCTGATCCTCAACGAGTTATCGCAGCATAATGTCGCTGTCGTCGAACAAAGTGATACCTGGACTGAGGAAGATTGTTTCGATGTAACAACCTTTTCTTTGCAATACGCAGCTACACTTTTCCCGGAGAGTGAGGAGATGGATTAGTGAAATTCAATCCTAGTGATGTAGTAACAGCAGATTTTCCTGGTGTCACAGGTGTTAAACGTCGCCCTGTTGTGGTTTTGTCTTCGACTACTTATCATAGAAACCGCCCTGATTTCATAGTTGGGTTAATCACTACCCAGACAACAAATCTTGGCTCTACTGACTATACTCTGCAAGATTGGGCATCCGCAGGTTTGAGAATTGTATCTGTTTTTCGCAGTTTCATTCTTACTTTACCGCCTTCTGCCAACCTGATTTTGATAGGGCATTTATCCGAACGTGATTGGAGTGCTGTTCGCGCCTGTGTAAAACTAGCTTTAGTAGAATTGGACGATCGCCCACCGTCATCAGATTCATGACTCCCAAAAATTTTTATATGACATCCATACTACCTATCATTCATAGCGACCCCGATATTTTAGGGGGAAATCCAGTCTTAATCGCCACTCGCGTCCCGATCGAGACTCTGCTTGATTGTCTCGAAGCTGGTGATTCGCTAAATGAGTTTCAAAGGCTTTTTTCCTAGTGTCAGCCACGATCGAGCGATTTCAGTTCTCCCAATGATACGATCGCCACATAACAACGTTTATTGATGTCAGCTTCCTCAACATCGATCGCCTGCAGGATCGGATTTCCGATCGCACCCCCGCCACAATTTCGACAAATTACCGCCCCAACCCCGCCCAGCTAAAGGATTTTGCCGATTTCTCGATCGCAGGCCACCGATCGCTAACTATAACTGAGCCCTAATCGCTAAAATTAAAAAAAGATACGTAATAGGCAGGCAGGCGTCAATGATCCCAACAGTTATAGAACAATCCGGTCGCGGCGAACGCGCCTTTGACATTTACTCGCGACTCCTGCGCGATCGCATCGTCTTCTTGGGCCAACAGGTTGACTCAGACTTGGCTAACCTGATCGTTGCCCAATTGCTATTTTTAGACGCCGAAGACCCGGAGAAAGATATTTACCTCTATATCAACTCCCCAGGGGGTTCGGTAACAGCAGGTATGGGCATTTTTGACACGATGAACCACATCCGCCCCGACATTTGCACTATTTGTCTCGGTTTAGCAGCCAGCATGGGCGCTTTTCTGTTGAGTGCCGGCGCTAAAGGCAAGCGGATGAGTTTGCCTCACTCCCGGATTATGATCCACCAACCTCTAGGCGGAGCTCAAGGACAAGCAACCGATATTGAAATTCAGGCCAAAGAAATTTTGTACCACAAACGCCGCCTGAACGAACATCTTGCCAACCATACCGGTCAGCCGCTTTCCCGCATTGAAGAAGATACCGAACGGGATTTCTTCATGTCGGCTGAAGAAGCAAAGGACTACGGATTAGTCGATCAAGTGATCGATCGCCGTCCTTCCGCCAGCCGCCCGATCGCCGCTGTCGTCTAAATAAAAAGTTAAAAATCAAAAATGAGGAAATATTTTTCATTTTTGATTTTTAATTTTTAACCGTCATATAGCAGTTTTCAGTCGAGTGAATTACAGATGCTGCGGCCCATGATACGCCGTCATAGTTTAGTCCTTACTGTTTTTCATACAATTGAAAACTGCTATATGTAGCTTTTTTTAAATCACACCTAGAAACCTACAGAATTACTAGGGCAAAGATTCGAGATATTGCAGGAAGTCGAACAATTCTACTTGAGTTAAGAAATGGCGCGCTTCTTTGCCATAACCTTGTTTGAGATAATCTTTTCCTTGGTTGGGGGTCCAGTTCAACCGCTTGATTTCCTCAGTAGTTCTGCTGTAGATTTCCAGATATTCTAGGAAATCTACCAACTGTTCGCTAGAAAGCTCTCTCTGCGACGACTTGCCGTAATTGTGTTCGAGACAGTCGCTTTCCTGTTTTTTCTTCCATTGCAGCCGTTTGAGGATGGCGTCTATTTGGGCGATCGTATCAGAATTATCCTCGATCGCATCGCTGGGAATTCCCACTGCGATCGGTTGCAATTCCCTGACCTCGGCGGCACCCTGTAGCAGTTCACTTTGGCTAGCAGTCGGTACCTCCAGTTCCTGAAGTGGTTCGCCGTAGCTAGAAGAAAGCCAAGCGTCCGAGTCTAACTGCTTTGGTACAAATCCCGCAGCCTCCGCGCGATCGACCTTTGGTGGCAGCGGTTCCGGTACAGGTGCGATCGGCTCTTCATTTAATTTCGCTTCAGTATTGACAAAATTGCTTTGATGTGTTTCCGGCAATTTGTCAGAAACAGGCATTTCTAGAACAGGAAGAGGAACACTTGTCGGGCCAACAGGAACCGGAACAGCAGGAGGGGGAGGGGGAACAGCAGCAACCGGGGAAACAGCAGGAGGAGGGGGAACAGCAGCAACCGAAGCAACCGGAGCAACCGGAGCAACCGGAGCCGGATCAACACTCGCGATCGCACGATCGGGCGCAGCAGATCCAAGGACAGCGATCGCTCGCAACCGGGCGCGGTCTTCAGCATCCTCAACAGACTCAGCAGCCGACATAGCCGTAACAAGAGTTTTGCCGTCAACCTGAACCAGACAGCGAACAACAAACTTACCGTGATGAACAGTCAGCAACTCACAGATTAACTGTCCAGCGGGATAAAGGGCGCGAAATTCAGCAAACATAATTTTTTGACCCCGAAACCAGAAGGGGCTTATGACTTAAGTGTAGTACAGCCTAGAGAAAACAATTTTCTCAAAGCACCTATTCAACATACAATAAATTAAAGGTGAGTCATCCGCGCCACCTTACACGCCACTAAACCCCATGCCACATCCAGCGGTTTAAGCTAACAAGCATCGGGCGTCATTATCTATATATAGAAGATGACACAGCAACTAAGCAAAAGTAGTAAAAGTCTCCGGTTTTGTGTACCTTGCACTTTCTACAGCACAGATTGCTCCCGACCCGCTCGTTGCACCTCTGTCCGCAAGGGCAGATCGCGTGCAAAAAAACAGGGGCATCGCAGCGGCGAGCTACTAGCAATTTTGCCTCGATCCGGTAAGTTCTTTGCTAAAGCAAGAGGCAAGAGGCACTTCAAAAGGAAGAAGGAACAAGGCAGAAGGAAACAAGGCAGAAGGAAGAAATGCACATTTTCTCCATCTCCATCCGTCCATCGGCTCATCCTCGACTCAAGCCGTTGCTTTCAGTATCGAGCCATCTTTTAAGAACCGACAGGGGCTTTCTAATTCGCGAATTGCTCGGCGCTGCTGACCTAAAAGCAAACAAACCAACGCTAAAAAATTGTATTGGGGAATAGCGTGCGGGACATTTGTCTGCACCGTCAGCAGTCAGTTCAAGACAGACAGCAGACAATTAGCACCAAGCCGGTGTCGGGAGAGAATCTCAAAAAAACCTCGCGATGAAACAAGGTGGCTGTGCTCGCGTCTCCACCTATCAACCCGCGCATTTGTTGGGAAGAAGGCACTACGAGGGCCCGAGGGGGTGCGGCTGATTTCGCCAAAATTAGACTAATTGCTGGAAACAAGAGGATCGATCGCTACATGGAATTTTCTATCGCTGCACTGCTGGCAAATTTTACAGAAGACAAATTAGTGGCCCCAAAAGCATTGGAGAAAAAACTCGACTGCAACGACGCCACCAGTCAACTCAAACTTCAAATCGCATTAGAAGCTCTAGAGAAAATTGGCATATTAGTCAAAGACAAAGGCCGCTATCGCCGAGTAGCTGAAGACGACGTAGTAGAAGCAAAACTGCGCTGTTCGAGCAAAGGATTTTGCTTTGCAATTCAAGACGCCGAAGGCTCAGAAGACGTTTACGTGCGGGAAAGTCACCTCTCGACAGCTTGGAATGGCGATCGAGTCTTAGTCAAAATCATCAAAGAAGGTAGCCGCCGCCGATCGCCCGAAGGCGAAGTCATGCTCATCCTCGAACGCGCCAACCCCTCGGTACTGGCGCGAGTCAAGCAAACCGCCACCCCCACCGGCCGCGTCAGCTACAGAGCAATCCCCCTGGACGATCGCCTGTTGTTTGAACTAGACTTGCTCGCAAACGGCACAAATCTCCAAGAGGCGATCGACCACCTAGTACACGTCGAAGTCAAACGCTACCCCCTCGGCACGCACCGCCCAGTCGGCAAAGTAGTACAGGTACTCGGTTCCGACGCCGAAGCCGCTGACGACCTCGACATCGTATGCTGCAAACACGACTTGCCGCGATCGTTCCCCGCCGCCGTCATCAAAGCAGCCGAAAATTTGCCCAGCAAAGTCAAAAAAACAGACATCAAAAAACGCCTAGATTTGCGTAACATTCTGACTGTTAGCTTCAGCAAAAACGAACCGGGAACAACTAACAGCGAAAACAATGCTCCTCAAGCCCCGGAGGAAAATCTCTCCGAAGGAGGAGGCGAAAACGAGTTTGATCCGACATCCTTCCTCTCCGATCCTCCAGTGGAACGCGCTTTGTCGATCGAAACCCTGAAGCCCGGCCGCTGGCAAATAGGAATCCACATCAGCGACGCCGCCGAGTACGTGCAGCCAGAAACCCCGATCGACCGCGAAGCCCGCAAGCGAGGCACCGCCGCCCATCTGGGAGAAAAAATCATCGCCGTACTGCCAGAAACCCTCAACGAGCGCTGCTCCCTGCTGCCAGACACAGAACGGCTGGCCTTCAGCATACTGCTCACCCTAGACGAATCTGGAGAACTCCTAGAATACGAAATTCAAACCAGCGTCATTCAAATTGACTACCACCTCACCTACGAGCAAGCTCAAGCAATTCTCGAACCAGGCGATGCCGAAGAGCACCCTTTATCCTCCGCCCTCCGTCCTTTCCTCGATCAACTCGGTGCCGCCTCACAGGCTGCCCGACAGACAAGGCTCAAGCGGGGAGCTTTTGAACTAAATTTGCCCGATGCTAACTCTCACTTCGACGACGAAGGCGAATTAGGAGCTTTTGCAACGGCTCCCCCCGCCCAGTCGGCTGTCTCCGAGTTAGTCGTACTCGCCAACCAAGCTGTCGCCACCCACCTGCAAGCCTTGGGAGTCCCAGCAATTTACCGCGTCCAGCCGATGCCAGACCCGGCAGACATTCAAGAGTTCATCAAACTCTCCAACAACCTCGGAGGCGAACTGTACCTCGAAACCGAGGAAGAAGTCTTGCCCTTAGACTTTCAGCGATTTACCCAGCAGTTTGCCGGCCTTAAGTCCGAAAGAGTTCTCACCTACCTGCTTGAAGACACCATGAAGCCCGCTGTTTACAGCACCACTCCTAAGCCACACTTCGGTTTGGGCCTGTCAGAGGGTTACACGCGCTGCACTTCGCCGCTTTCCCGCTACGCCGATTTGCTGGTACTGCGGGTGTTGCAAGCGGTGTTCGAGCAAGGCCGCAGCAGCCGCACAACACGGGCTAAGGAAAAAGTTGACTTGCACCATTCCTCCTGTCACGGTCAAATTACTTGGAATGTTCTCCCGCCAGATTTGCACCACGAATTTGAGACAGAGTTTGCATCGGCCGTGGTACACCTGACGGAACGCGAAAGGGTTGCTGAGGATGCCGAAAGCGATTTGCAGGGATTGAAGAAAACCGGATTGATGAAAGAACGCACCGGCCAAACTTTCCAGGGTTTGATTACAGGCGTGCAGTCTTATGGTTTCTTTGTGGAAATTGAGGTGCGGCCGCCGGAGAGCGACATCCTGCGAGTTGAAGGACTGGTACACGTTTCTTCGCTGAAGGATGACTGGTACGAATATCGATCGCGCCAGCAAACTCTAGTGGGGCGGAAAAACCGCAATCAGTACCGTTTGGGCGATCGGGTAGAAGTTCAAGTCAAGAGTGTTGACTACTACCGCCAGCAAATTGATTTAGTTGCAGTTGGCGGCGGCAGTCAAGCTTTTGATGATGATGAATAATCTGTTGACTGTTGACTGTTAACTGTTAACTTTTCTAAATACTTAGTTGTCATTGTCTGGCAACTAAGTATTTAGAAGTGGGCGGCAAACTGTACTAAGCAATCATCAATAAACAATTAATGACTAATATCCAATCCGATAGCATCGTCTGGCGTAAAATCCAGTCAAAACTAAACAATTACGGACTGTGCAACCGCAATTTATCTAATTTATCTGGGTTAATCTGTGTTAATCTGCGGTTCAAAAAATAGAATTTGTTAACCGCAAATGACAAGGTATGGACGCTGATTCACGCAGATCAAGAGAAGAGAGATATGAATAACTCCGATGCTAACAGATTTGATCTAACAAATAATTACTAACAACAGTCAACCAACAAGTAACAAATAACTAATGACGAATAACTACCCCCTAATTGTAGGAGTGACTGGTGCATCGGGACTGATTTATGCGGTGCGAACATTGAAATATTTGTTGGAAGCCGATCGCGCGATCGAACTGGTCGCTTCCAAGTCTACTTACATGGTTTGGCAAAGCGAACAGAACACCAGAATGCCCGCAGAGCCGACGCTTCAAGAGGAATTCTGGCGGGAACAAGCAGGAGTAGCCACAATGGGTAAACTTCGGTGCCATCCCTGGCAAGATGTCGGTGCTAATATTGCTAGTGGCTCCTTTCGCACCCAAGGAATGATCGTTATTCCCTGTAGCATGAGTACGCTGGGCAAATTGGCGGCTGGCTTGAGTTCGGATTTGCTCGAAAGGGCGGCCGACGTTCAGCTCAAGGAAGGGAGAAAATTGGTACTCGTGCCTCGCGAAACGCCTTTTAGCTTGATTCACCTGCGGAATTTGACTACCTTGGCGGAAGCTGGAGCTAGAATTGTACCAGCGATTCCTGCTTGGTATCACAATCCGCAAACTATTGAAGATTTGGTAGACTTTGTGGTGGCTCGCGCTTTAGACCAGTTGGGGATTGATTGCGTTCCTCTCAAACGCTGGAAGGAAGAAGGTCAGTTGACAGTTGATAGTTGACAGTTGGCAGTTGACAGTTGACAGTTGACAGTAACAACCAATAACCAATAACCAATAACCAATAACCAATAACTGACAACAAACAACCAATAACCAATAACCAATAACCAATAACCAATAACTGACAACAAACAACTGACAACTGACAACAAACAAATTCCCAATATTTTTAATATGCGACCTGTATTTTTGCTAGTAATTGTGGTGGGGCTGACTATTTTTGCCCTGCAAAATGTGGAGCCGGCATTATCGCTGGTGTTTTTGGGAGTTCGATCGCCTGCTTTGCCCTTATCTATTTGGATTTTGCTCAGCCTGGCGGTGGGAGCTCTCACATCTTTATTGATTTCTGGTTTGCTGGCTTTTTCAAATTACCTATCTGCAACGCGGACCCGCACCGGCCGCGACAGTCGCAGCCGTCCCGATACTTTCCCCGAAGACGGGAGAACACCTTACACGCCACCTCCCCCTCCTAGAAAAGAGGGAATTGACCCGGATATGAATAGGGAAAATAGCCAAACTCAGACTGCTGGTTCCTACCGAACAGACTACGGTACGCCGGCGGGTTACAGTTCCCGGACTTTCCTGCAAGAAACTCCGAACCCGGATGGGGCGAAGGATTACGCTCAGCCGGGGAGTTATGCAGCTGCAGACGATGAGGATGATTGGGTCTCAGATGGCTCAAAATCCGGCTCTCAAAGGGGTGATGACGATTGGGGGGACGATCGCGATTTTCCCGATCGACCGCAGGTAAATGATGTTCCAGCGGCAAATCCGAGGGCTTACGAAGCTCAGCAGGAACCGAAAAGCAAATCTTGGGCTGGCTCAGTATATTCTTACGGCTATCGAGATCCGAGCCAGTCTGGGGTGGGGCAAACTGAGTCTGTATACGATGCGGAGTATCGAGTCCTGGTTCCTCCGGGAGGGGAGATTCCTAAACCCGCAGATGAAGCACAAATAAATCCTCTTGCAGAAGCAGAGGATGATTGGGGATTGGATGAGGGTGATGAGTTTGATGACGAGGATAGCCCCAGTGGCGGCTCGATTAACCTGAAAAAATAGAAAAATATCGGAGGATTTGGCCGTGGAGGGGTTGAGGGGAGTAAATATTTATCTCGTCGGGATGATGGGTGCGGGAAAAACAACGGTAGGGCGGATTTTGGCAAGAAAATTAAAATACCGTTTTTTTGATACTGATGAACTAATTGTTCGAGTTGCTAATCAGTCAATTGCTGAGATTTTCGAGCGAGAAGGGGAAGAGGCATTTCGGGAACTAGAAACTAAAGTCCTCGGTGAGTTGTCTGCGTATCAAAATTCGGTCGTGGCTACGGGCGGCGGTATTGTGACGCGATCGATGAATTGGGGTTACTTGCACTACGGTGTAGTAGTTTGGCTGGATGTGCCTGTAGATCAATTGTACGATCGACTGCGTTCGGACACCGCTCGACCCCTACTGCAGGAGGGCGAGATCAAATCTAAGCTGCACAGCCTTTTGAAAGAGCGAGAGCGTTTCTACATTCAAGCAGATGTCCGAGTCTGTGCTGGTGTGGGGGAAAGGCCTGAAGCAGTGGCGACTAGGGCGATGGAGGAAATCCAAAAAGTTATCAAACCAGAAACCGGGCCCGATCTCAATTGATACATTGAGAAATTGGGTTGCTGACAAAATAACAGGTTTCTGAGGAATTTTGGGCGTTGCTGAACTATGGTATGATGAAGTTGTCCTCTGAGCGTCAAAAATAACACATATTTCCAAAAAAATATTAT